>CAXMSA010000010.1:0-38501 GCA_964195605.1 uncultured Amylibacter sp. | reverse complement strand
CAATTAAAGCAGGTGCTGACGTTGTTGTCTTGGACGGCATGCAAGGCGGTACCGCTGCGACCCAGGATGTGTTCATTGAACATGTTGGCCAGCCCATTCTGGCCTGCATCCGCCAAGCGGTTGAAGCACTGCAAGAACTTGATATGCACCGCAAAGTACAACTGGTAGTATCGGGTGGTATCCGCGGTGGCGCCGATGTCGCCAAAGCTTTGGCCCTTGGGGCTGATGCGGTAGCCATTGGCACAGGTGCCCTAGTGGCATTGGGTGACAATGATCCACGCTGGGAAGATGAATACCAAAAGCTCGGCACCACAGCAGGGGTGTACGATGACTGGCACGAGGGCAATGACTCTGCTGGCATCACCACCCAAACGCCAGAGTTGATGAAACGCTTTGATCCCGTAGCAGGTGGACGCCGCTTATCAAATTACCTTAAAGTGATGACACTGGAAGCCCAGACCATCGCGCGGGCCTGTGGCAAGAACCACATACATAATCTAGAGCCAGAAGATCTGGTGGCGCTGACATTGGAAGCCGCCGCAATGGCACGCATTCCGCATTCAGGCACCGATTGGTGGCCCGGGAAATCAGGGACAAGTTTTTAAGTCAGAAAACGACGAATAGGGAGAACAACAATGACGATAGATTTAGCAGCCTTCGCAAAAGATAAAGGCGTTAAGTATTTTATGATTTCATACACCGATCTTTTCGGTGGCCAACGCGCCAAACTGGTGCCCGCGCAAGCGATTGCGGGTATGCAAAAAGATGGTGCGGGGTTTGCGACCTATCTGGACCTAACGCCTGCACACCCTGATATGCTGGCCGTACCTGACCCTTCATCCGTGATCCAACTGCCATGGAAAAAAGATGTGGCATGGGTTGCGGGCAATTGCGTGATGGAAGGTCAAGACGTTGATCAAGCACCGCGTAATGTGCTTAACAAACTTGTCGCAGAAGCCGCCGAAATGGACTTGAACGTCAAAACCGGCATCGAAGCCGAATTCTTTTTGCTGACCCCGGATGGCAGTCAAATCTCGGATGAATATGATACCGCAGGCAAGCCGTGCTATGATCAGCAGGCGGTGATGCGCCGCTATGATGTGATCGCTGAAATTTGTGATTATATGCTGGAAATGGGCTGGAACCCTTATCAAAACGACCATGAAGACGCCAACGGCCAGTTTGAAATGAACTGGGATTTCGACGATGCAGTTATCACCGCCGACCGTCACTCGTTCTTCAAGTTCATGACCAAATCCGTAGCCGAAAAGCACGGTTTCCGCGCCACTTTCATGCCAAAACCCATCGAAGGTCTGACAGGCAACGGTTGCCACGCCCATATCTCGGTTTGGGACACAAAGACTGGTAAAACCAACATGTTTGCAACCGATAAAGGCGAAGGTCAAACGGGTGAGTTGGGTCTCTCAGAACAGGGCCGCGCATTCCTTGGCGGCATTATGAAACACGCCTCTGCCTTGGCCGCGATCACCAACCCGACGGTGAACAGCTATAAACGTATCAATGCACCGCGCACCATTTCAGGCGCCACATGGGCGCCTAATACGGTGACATGGACGGGCAATAACCGCACCCATATGGTACGGGTTCCCGGCCCCGGCCGGTTTGAGTTGCGCCTGCCTGATGGTGCCGTTAACCCTTACCTGCTGCAAGCAGTGATTATTGCCGCAGGCCTTGACGGTATCCGCACCAATGCAGACCCCGGCCCACGTCACGATATTGATATGTATGCCGAAGGGCACAAGGTTAAGGCCGCACCGAAACTGCCACTGAACATGTTGGATGCCTTGCGTTACTATGACGAAGATACATCGCTGAAAGCGGCAATGGGTGAAGAGTTTTCAGCGGCTTACCTGAAGCTGAAACATGCAGAATGGAATGCATTTTGCACCCATTTCACCACTTGGGAAAAAGAAAACACACTGGACATTTAGTATTGTCTTATTGCTAGGTTTAGGGGTTCAAAACGGAGTGTGAAACATTATGCGAATTCTTGTTTTTCAACATATAAATGGCGAGCACCCTGCTACTTTTGTAGATTTGATCGATCATTTCGGTGATAAATGGGTTACCTTTTTCAAACGGCACTTTACATTTCCACTTATTGACCAACACCAAAGCAACCCGACTAAACCATGTCATCGTTGATTTATGGCAAAGTGATTGCCGCATTGGGCGTCGGATAAAAACGCAGCTTTGTCGGGTTTGGTGGTGACGCAGATGAACTATTTTCATAGTCTGCCAAATGAACGGAGACCTTTCATGCGCTTTTCAGGTTTTAAAGTTATTAAAGAGGCCTTAACGGGCCACAAAGGCTGGGGCCCGCAATGGCGCGACGCCGCGCCGAAACCGCATTACGATATTATCATTATCGGTGGTGGCGGTCACGGGCTTGCAACTGCCTATTATTTGGCCAAAGAGTTTGGCCAGAAAAACATCGCGGTGATCGAAAAAGGCTGGATCGGCGGCGGTAATGTGGGCCGTAACACCACCATTATCCGCTCAAATTACATGCTGGATGGTAATGGACCCTTCTATGAACTTTCTCTGAAACTCTGGGAAGGTCTGGAGCAAGACTTCAATTATAACGCCATGGTCAGCCAGCGCGGCATTTTGAACCTTGCCCACACAGACGGCCAACGCGATGCTTTTATCCGGCGCGGCAATGCCATGATCTTAAACGGGGCAGATGCTGAATACATGACAGCGGATCAAATCCGTACCGAAAACCCGTTCCTGAACTTCGACGATGCCCGTTTCCCAATCAAAGGCGGCCTTGCCCAACGGCGAGGTGGCACTGTGCGTCATGATGCGGTTGCCTGGGGTTATGCCCGCGGGGCCGATCAACACGGCGTTGATATTATCCAGAACTGTGAAGTGACAGGGTTCCGCATCAAAGGCGGCATATGTCTGGGCGTTGAAACCTCTCGTGGTTTTATCGGCGCCACTAAAATCGGCACAGCCGTTGCAGGCTCATCCGGCCGTCTTATGGCCAAAGCCGATATGCGCCTGCCAATCGAAAGCCATGTGTTGCAGGCTTTCGTTTCCGAAGGCCTGAAACCGATCATTCCGGGCGTCATCACATTTGGCGCAGGCCACTTCTATGTCAGCCAATCAGACAAAGGCGGTCTGGTGTTCGGCGGCGACCTTGACGGTTATAACTCCTACGCCCAACGCGGCAACCTGCCTGTGGTTGAAGACGTCTGCGAAGGCGGCATGGCGATCATGCCAATGATCGGTCGCGCCCGCCTGTTGCGCATGTGGGGCGGGGTAATGGACATGTCGATGGACGGCTCGCCCTTCATCGACAAAACCCATATCGACGGGCTCTATTTTAACGGCGGCTGGTGCTATGGCGGTTTCAAAGCCACCCCTGCCTCTGGCTATTGCTTCGCACATCTGCTGGCCAAAGATGAACCGCATGAGGTTGCCACCGCATTCCGATTAGACCGCTTCCAACGCGGTTACATGATCGACGAAAAAGGGATGGGCGCACAGCCCAATTTGCACTGATATGATTATAGATCATCCTATATTAGGCCCACGCGATGCCCAGGAATTCACTTATCTGGGTGATGCCTCGCTGTTGAGCCGCCCTGATTGGCAAGCTGAAGATGCTGCTGAGAAATTCCATGATTACGCATATTTGCGCGATAACCCTGCAGGCGAACACCGCGAACTTTGGTACCACGAACAAGGTGATCGCAGTTGGCTTGTTGTGACCCGCTGCACCCTGACCCATGAAATTTCAAAAGTAGAGCTGGCCAGCGATGTCGCCCGCGCAATGGGGAACAGCAAATGACCCAAGTGAACCGTTTAACAGGTGGTCTGATCGACCACGAAAAACCGCTGAGCTTCACCTTTGACGGTAAATCCTACCTTGGCTGCGAAGGCGACACATTAGCCTCTGCCCTATTGGCCAACAATGTGCGCCTGATGGGCCGCTCATTCAAATATCACCGCCCGCGCGGGCCACTAACGGCGGGTTCCGAAGAACCAAACGCCCTTGTGGAACTGCGCACAGGTGCGCGCCAAGAACCCAACACACGCGCCACCACGGCAGAGCTTTATGACGGGTTGACCGCCAATAGCCAAAACCGCTGGCCATCGCTGAAGTTTGACGCCATGGCGATCAACGACCGGTTTTCCAACTTCCTGACCGCAGGGTTTTACTACAAAACCTTCATGTGGCCCGCCGTGTTCTGGGAAAAGGTTTATGAGCCGATTATCCGCAAAGCCGCGGGCCTTGGCTCACTCTCGATGCAGGATGATCCTGACACATATGACAAAGGGTTCCTGCATTGCGATATGTTGATTATCGGCGCCGGCCCCGCAGGCCTTGCCGCTGCCCTGACAGCAGGCCGCGCAGGTGCCAATATTATTCTGGCGGATGAAGATTTTGCCATCGGTGGGCGCCTGAACGCGGAAACCTACACGTTGGATGATGCCCCCGCCTCTGAGTGGATTGCCACAACTTTGGCGGAATTGAACAGCCTGCCAAACGTGCGCATCATGCCACGCACCACCATTATCGGTGCATTTGACCACGGTATATACGGCGCGGTTGAACGGGTATCAGATCACTTGGCAACCCCTGCCCCGGATCAACCACGCCAAATCATGTGGCGCATCTATACTAAACGCACGCTTTTGTGCGCAGGTGCTATTGAACGACCCATCGCGTTTGAAAACAACGACCGCCCCGGCATCATGCTGGCGGGTGCGATCCGCACTTATGCCAACCGTTGGGCAGCAGCTCCGGCACAACAAGTGGCGATTTTTACCAACAATGACGATGGCCACCGCACCGCGGCTGACTTGATCGCCAAAGGCGTAAAAATCTCGGCCATTATCGACACCCGTACGGATGCCCCTACCTCTTCTGAAGTAGAAGTTCTAGCAGGCGCACAGGTCACCGACACGCTTGGCCGCCTTGGCGTAAAACAACTGACCGTGCAACTTGCAGACGGCTCAAAACGCCACGTGCAATGCGAAGCTTTGGGCGTATCTGGCGGCTGGAACCCTAACGTTCATATCAGCAGCCATCAACGTGGCCGCCCAGAATGGAACGCAGATATCGCCGCTTTTATCCCTGGCAAAAACGGACCTGCGGGCCTATCTGTTGCAGGGGCCGCCGCGGGCATATTCTCAACATCCGGTGCTTTGAAAAGCGGCGCAAAATCCGCTATCGCCGCGCTAAAAGACCTCGGTATCATCGCCAAAACCGCGAAACTGCCAAAAGCCGAAGACGCGCCTGTAAACCTGCAGCCATTCTGGCATGTCAAATCCGGCAAAGGCCGTGCATGGTTGGATCAACAAAACGATGTGACCGTGAAGGATGTGAAACTAGCGCACCAGGAAAACTTCCGCTCTGTCGAACATCTTAAACGCTACACCACACTGGGCATGGCCACAGATCAGGGCAAGACATCCAACATGGGTGGCCTTGCAATTATGGCTGAACTGGCGGGTAAATCCATCCCAGAGGTCGGCACCACAATTTTCCGCCCTCCCTATACGCCCGTTGCGATTGGTGCATTCGGCGGCCGTGCTGTGGGTAAAAACTTCCACCCTACCCGTAAAATTCCAAGCCATGTCTGGGCCAAAGAACAAGGCGCTGTATTTGTCGAGGTTGGCAACTGGATGCGGGCACAATGGTACCCGAAATCAGGCGAGACCCATTGGCGGCAATCGGTTGATCGTGAAGTGATCGCCACCCGCAAATCCGTTGGCATTTGCGATGTGACCACATTGGGTAAAATTGATGTACAAGGCGCAGATGCCGCGATTTTCCTGAACAAGATTTACTGCAACGGTTTCGGCAAACTCGCCGTTGGAAAAACCCGTTACGGGCTGATGTTGCGCGAAGACGGGATCGTGATGGATGACGGCACCGCCGCACGTTTGGCGACCGATCATTTCGTTGTCACCACCACCACTGCAAATGCGGTAAATGTATACAGACACATGGAGTTTTGTCGTCAGTGCCTGTGGCCTGATATGGATGTGCAACTCATCTCAACCACCGAGGCTTGGGCGCAATTTGCTGTGGCAGGGCCGAATGCGCGCAAACTATTGCAAAAGATTGTCGACCCTGAATTTGACATCTCGAATGAGGCATTCCCATTCATGGGATGCGGCACCATCACGGTTTGCGGCGGCTTACGGGCGCGGCTTTTCCGGATCTCGTTTTCCGGTGAACTGGCGTTTGAAATCGCCGTGCCAACACGCTACGGCAACGCGCTGATGCGCAAGCTGATGGATGAGGGCAAAGAGTTTGGTGCTACCCCTTACGGTACAGAAGCTTTGGGCGTTATGCGCATCGAAAAAGGCCACGCAACAGGTAACGAATTGAACGGCACAACCACGGCGTTGAACCTAGGCATGGGCCGTATGGTCTCAAAAATAAAAGACAGCATCGGGTCGACCATGTCGGAACGTGTTGGCCTGAATGAAACCGACGCGTTGGTGCAGGTAGGATTAAAACCGGTCAGTACCTCTGAACCCGTGGTTGCAGGGTCGCATTTGATGGCCAAAACCGGGCCGGTAAACGCGCAAACCGATCAGGGCTATATCACATCGGCCGCATACTCGCCGACCTTGGGCAGTTCTATCGGGCTTGGCTTTTTGAAAGATGGGGCTAACCGCAAAGGTGAAATCCTGCGCGCAGTAAATCCATTGCAAAATCAAGAGATTCTACTGGAAGTGGTCAGCATGCACTTCTTTGATCCAGAAGGGGAGCGACTTCGTGCATAATCTTACAGCCACCACCGCGTTGGGCGGAACGACACCACAGACCGACACTATAGGCGGCCTGAAAATCACCGAATGCCCGGACTGGGCCATTGCCTCGATTGCGGCCCACAAGGATTGCGAAAAAACGCTGGCGGCAGCGTTTAAAAAAGCCATGGGGATTACCCTGCCGAAGCCTGCGAAAAGCACTGGAAAAGCTGATGTTACAGTATTCTGGACAAGCCCGAACCAGTATTTCGTTGAGGCCCCGCATGCCGGTCATGAATTACTTGCGAATACGCTTGTCATCAACTTGAAACAAACCGCTTCTGTGACCGAACAAACCGATGGGTTTGTGCGGTTTGATCTGGCAGGTGCTGGCTGTTCAGACGTGTTTGAACGGCTTTGCGCACTAGATACACGAGCCATGGAAAAAGGTGCGGTTGCACGCACATCTTTGGAACATTCCGGTTGCTTCGTTTTGTGCCGCGCAAACGATCATTTCAGCGTCTACGGGCCACGGTCTACGGCGGGGTCTATCCACCATGCGCTGGTGACAGCGGCGAAGAGTGCGTTGGGGTAACATTTCGGTGTAGGGTGTGTGCTTTGCACGCACCAATTCCACATCCCAACAATGGCCACCATTTTATTCTACCGAACCAACACAACCTATAACACCTTACTTCGGCTCTAACCTTACCGCCCCCAGTGAGGCGTTACTGACCAGTGAAGCATAAGCCCGTAAAGCTTTCGAAACCTTACGTTTGCGCGGCTCTTTAGGTGCCCAAGCTTTGTTACCTTTGGCTTCCATTACAGCGCGGCGATCCGCCAGAACTTCATCCGACAAAGCCACATCGATCTTACGGTTCGGAATATCAATCTCGATGATATCTCCCTCTTCAATCAACCCGATATTACCACCCTCTGCGGCTTCAGGTGAAGCATGCCCAATGGACAGACCAGAGGTGCCGCCTGAAAAACGACCATCCGTGATCAAGGCGCAAACCTTACCCAAACGCATCGATTTCAGATAGGATGTGGGATACAGCATTTCCTGCATTCCCGGCCCTCCGCGCGGACCCTCATAGCGGATGATCACCACATCGCCTGCGCTGATCTCTTTGTTCAGGATGCGGTTCACCGCCTCATCCTGACTTTCGCAAACAATCGCGGGGCCGCTGAACTTCAGGATACTGTCGTCAACGCCTGCGGTTTTCACTACGCAGCCTTCAAGTGCTATATTGCCGAACAGAATCGCCAGACCGCCTTCTTGGGAAAATGCGTTATCCTTGGAACGGATCACACCACCCGTACGGTCAAGATCCAACTCTTTGTAGCGACGCGACTGGCTGAAGGCCTCGACCGTGCGCACACCGCCCGGCGCCGCAAGGAACAGCTCATGCACCGCCTTATCATTGGTGACACGTACATCCCATTTCTGGATCGCCTCGCCCATGGTTGGCGCGTGGATGGTACCGACATCTGAATTTATCAACCCTGCACGTTCCAATTCGCCCAAAAGCGCGAAGATGCCACCGGCACGGTGGATGTCTTCCATATGCACGTTCAAAATCGCAGGGGCGACTTTGCACAGGCATGGCGTGATGCGGCTAAGCCGGTCAATATCGTCAACGGTGAAATCAACTTCGCCTTCTTGAGCAATGGCCAGCAGGTGCAAAATAGTGTTGGTTGAACCGCCCATAGTAATGTCTAAAGTCATCGCGTTTTCAAACGCGGCTTTGGTGGCGATGCCACGCGCGGAAACGTCGGTGTTACCGTTTTCATAATACTCTTTGGTCAGCTTAACAATCAGACGTCCGGCTTCTTCGAATAAGCCTTTGCGATCGCCATGGGTTGCCAGTGTCGAGCCGTTGCCGGGCAAAGCCAAACCAAGGGCCTCGGCCAGACAGTTCATCGAGTTGGCGGTGAACATGCCGGAACATGAGCCGCAGGTGGGGCAAGCACCTTCTTCAAAGGCCAACACTTCGGCATCGGTGCGATCAGGGTTAGCAGCTTCGATCATCGCGTCGATCAGGTCGATCGCGCGCAATTCACCATCTATGTCGACCTTGCCTGCTTCCATCGGGCCGCCAGATACGAAAACCACGGGAATATCAAGGCGCATTGCCGCCATCATCATGCCAGGTGTAATTTTATCGCAGTTCGAAATACACACCATAGCGTCAGCGCAATGGGCGTTAACCATATATTCAACGCTATCGGCGATGATTTCGCGTGAAGGCAGCGAATACAGCATCCCGTCGTGGCCCATGGCGATACCGTCATCCACCGCAATGGTGTTAAATTCTTTGGCAACACCGCCTGCCGCTTCAATTTCGCGTGCAACAAGCTGGCCGATGTCTTTCAGATGCACATGGCCCGGAACAAACTGGGTAAATGAATTCACCACCGCAATAATTGGTTTGCCGAAATCACTGTCAGTCATGCCCGTTGCGCGCCAAAGACCGCGCGCGCCTGCCATATTGCGGCCATGTGTGGATGTGCGTGAACGATAAGGGATCATGTGCTTACTCCGAAAGATTGGTTAGGCAAGTTTTGCCTGACCACGGCCAAAGTTTCCAGAGGATTCTAGCAGTTATTTCGCAGTACCCGATATTTTATCCCAGATACGCCCGAAAAATCCGCGTGTACTTGTGTTTGCGTCATCCCATGTATCCTCAATATCTTCCAGGACCGGATCAATGCGGCGGCGTTTAAACCGTTGCAACAGGCGGTAAATACCAAGGCCGAATAGGCCGATGATGACGAAAAAGATGATATTGAACCAAGGGATCAGACGCACATCTGGCCCTTCGACAACTTTCAGGGATGTGGTATTGGGGAAAATTGTCCAATATTGGAAACGCCAGCCATAGTGGCGCACCGCAACCCATATAGGGGCTTGTTTGGTGGAAACCAGCTCTTTTGCCTGCGCATTTAGGTCAGCACTGTCAAATTTGAAATAGAACGGCCATGAAAAACTGGTATCCTCATTGCGATACACCATAACACTGCCATCAGGCATAACTGTATCAATAAAGCGTACATCACGGGTGGGCTGGTTGCTGGTGCCTGCATCAGGGCGGGCCCAAAAAATACTGTTCACACCAAAATCTTGACGTTTTTCATAGGCGTCAATAATGCGCACAATATCGCGTTGCGGCAAAGTGTAGTGAAACACCGCCACAACAAAGACGATCAGCAATGTAGTTATGATCCATTTTACCCAGCGCATATGACACCTATTTCAAGTTCCACCTTTATATGGTGGTTTTAGAGCGCGTTACCAGACATAATCAGGTTAATTTTTTGCAACATTCATACCTCGTTAATGTTTAATGCCTAATTTCCAGTTATGGTTAATAAGTACACACACAAAATCCCAGCTAATCCACTGACATTGATCCAGGGCGGCCTGCCTGAAAGACGTGAACTATATCAAGAAGAACGGTCACGCATTATGATTACCACCATTTCACCGGATCATACGGTGGAAACCGCCTGCCATATCCACGCCAGTAAACAAATCATGATACTGGATGGTTACGCCGAGGTAGAATTACCAGATAGCTGCATTAAACTTTATGAAGGGCAGTCTACGCATATTCCTAACGGCACCAGTCACAAGATCATTAATTTCGGTAAAATACCGTTGAAATATGTGGAAATTCGCACCGGACCCTATGTTAAAGACGACGATCAGTACAGTTAACCAGAATATATGGTGACTCAGATTGCACATAACTCAGGAATGTGGCACCCATGCGCTAAATGCATATAATGTTAACGCAAAGGTACCCGAAATGCTTGATGTCACGAACTTAAGTTCTCTTTTGAAAGACCCTTCTTTACTTGCAACCAAAGCCTATGTAGCGGGTGAATGGGTTGATGCCAAAGATGGCGCAACTTTTGAAGTCACCAACCCTGCACGTGGTGATGTTTTGGCAGCCTTGCCTGATTTACAGGTTGAAGACGCAACCTTTGCTATTGAAGCAGCTGCCAAGGCGCAAAAAGAATGGGCAAGCTGGACAGGCAAGGAACGTGGTGCCGTAGTGCGCAAAATGTTCGAACTGATGGTTGAAAACGCCGATGATCTGGGTGCGATCCTGACAGCCGAAATGGGCAAGCCTTTCGCAGAAGCGCGCGGTGAAATCCTTTATGCCGCCAGTTTTTTAGAATGGTTCGCTGAAGAAGCAAAGCGGGTTTACGGCGAAACCATTCCCGGCCACCAACGCGACAAACGCATCACAGTGATCAAACAGCCTGTAGGTGTTGTTGCATCCATCACCCCGTGGAATTTCCCAGCGGCTATGATCACGCGTAAATTAGGCCCAGCATTGGCATCTGGCTGTGCCTTCGTTGCCCGCCCTGCCAAACAAACCCCACTTTCCGCCCTTGCAATCGCAGTTATTGCGGAACGTGCGGGCGTGCCAAAGGGCATTTTCAGCGTACTGACATCTAACCGTGCCAGTGCTATCGGTGCGGAGTTCTGCACCCACCCGCACGTGCGCAAACTGACTTTCACAGGCTCTACCGAAGTGGGCCGTATCTTGATGAAACAGTGTTCCGACAAAATCATGAAACTATCACTGGAACTGGGTGGTAACGCGCCGTTCATCGTGTTTGATGACGCTGATCTGGATGCCGCTGTTGAAGGGGCTATGATCTCAAAATACCGCAACAATGGTCAAACCTGCGTTTGCGCCAACCGGATTTACGTGCAGGAAGGCGTTTATGATGCATTCGCCGAAAAGCTGGCGATTGCCGTGGGCAATATGAAAGTTGGTGATGGTCTGGAAGACGGTACCATCGCTGGCCCGCTGATTGATATGGCTGGCGTTGAAAAAGTTGAAGAACACATTGCCGATGCCACAGCAAAAGGTGCCAAGATTATGGTTGGTGGTAATCGCCATGCTTTGGGCGGTACATTTTTTGAACCGACAATTCTGACAGGTGTCACATCCGATATGATGGTCACAGAAGACGAAACCTTTGGTCCCGTTGCCCCCTTGTTCAGCTTCAAAACCGAAGAAGAGGTCGTAACCGTTGCCAATGACACCATCTACGGTCTGGCGTCCTATTTCTATTCCAATGACCTGAACCGCGTCACCCGCGTACAAGAAGCACTGGAATACGGCATGGTCGGTGTCAACACAGGCCTGATTTCAACAGAAGTCGCACCCTTTGGTGGTGTGAAACAATCTGGCCTTGGCCGCGAAGGATCACATCATGGTATGGATGACTACATGGAAATGAAATATATTTGTACGTCGATTAAAACGACTGCTTAAGAAAAATATAGTTTCTTCCAAGAATTGACACGCGCCACCCGTCTAATAACCTATGAAGATGGAAAGCAGCGACGAAATTCTGGTTAATCGCGCCCAAACGGGCGATGCGGTGGCGTTCGGGCAATTGCTTGAACGCCACTACGATATGATCTTGCGGCTTGGTTATAGAATGCTGGGATCACAATCTTTAGCCGAAGAGCTAGCACAAGACGTATGTTGCGCTTTGCCCATAAAATTAGGTTCGTTTCGCGGCGACGCCAAATTCACCACATGGCTTTACCGCGTCACAATTAATGCGGCCAAAGATTTATTGCGCAAACAAAAAACCCGCCAAAACGCCCAACAGGGTTGGGGCGATATATTTGAGATGCAACAACAAGACGCCAGTGAAAAAACCCGTGATCGTGCGTGGCTGGCACAAGCGATGGAAACCCTGCCCATAGATTTGCGCGAAACCCTTGTACTGACATTGGCCGAAGACCTAAGCCACGCTGAAGCCAGTGCAGTTCTGGGCGTGCCGGCAGGCACGGTTTCGTGGCGGGTCAGTGAAGCCAAAAAACACCTGCGCGCTTTAGCACAATCAGAGGAGGCCTATCTATGAGTGATGAAATGAACAGATTACAGCAAGCCTTAAAAGCAGCAAAGCCTGACAATAACCCTGACCGCAAAGCGGAAATTCTGGCGATGGCGCAAAAAAGTTTTGTCGCCACCCAAGAAACTGCGGCGCAGCCGCGTCCTATCCATAAGCCAGCACAAAACGTGTCTGGCGTTTGGACAGGAGTTATGAACATGATACGATCAATTAATTTACGCCCCATGCTTTACGCAACCAGTGCCATTTGTGTGGCAGGCCTTGCATTTATCGTCAGCCAACCGCAAATGGACGGCTTGGGCATTCCCCTTGTGATTATTGAAAATCCAGTAGACGAAGATCAGGCACTTGCGGAAACCATGCTAGATGTAATGCCCGCAGCAAAGCCAGGTTTGCTTAAAAGCCGTAAAATAGCAGCTGAAACAGAAAATCTATTATCCCTTGATGCAATGGCACCACCTTATGCAGATCAAAGTTTTGTGCCAGAACCCTCTGTATCTATTGTGCAAGAACAATCCAATGAAACTTTTTCAAATGAAGCAACAAACCCATTAAAAATTGTTACGGATGAACCTGTTTCAACCTTTTCCATCGACGTTGATACGGCGTCTTATTCTTACATTCGCAGCGCGATTGAAGGTGGGCACCTGCCACCCGTTGAATCTGTGCGCATAGAAGAAATGGTCAATTATTTCCCGTATGATTACGCGGCCCCTGATGTATCAAAAGCCCCATTTTCCACCAGTGTGTCAACGTTCCAAACCCCGTGGAACCCCAACACCAAGCTTTTGCATATCGGCATTCAAGGTGCCAAGCTAGAGGTGGAAAACCGTCCGCCCCTGAACCTTGTATTCTTGATAGATACATCCGGTTCAATGCAGGATGCTGATAAACTGCCGCTGCTGAAACAATCGTTTCGATTGTTGCTAAATACCCTGCGTCCCACGGATAAAATAGCAATTGTGACCTATGCGGGCAGCGCGGGTACGGTGTTGGAGCCAACAGTTGCAAGTGACAAAGATAAGATACTGGAAAGCCTTGAACGGTTGGAAGCGGGCGGTTCAACCGCAGGGCAAGCAGGTTTGCGTCAAGCTTATGCATTGGCTGAAAACATGCAATCTGACGACAGTATCGGGCGGGTTTTGCTGGCCACAGACGGAGATTTTAACGTCGGCATTTCCGACCCGGAAGAACTGAAACGTTTCGTCGAAAACAAACGCGATACCGGCGTTTACCTGTCAGTGTTCGGTTTTGGTAACGGCAATTACCGCGATGATATGATGCAAACACTGGCGCAAAACGGCAACGGAATTGCAGCCTATATTGATACCTTGTCAGAAGCGCAAAAAGTGATGGTCGATCAGGTATCAGGTGCTCTGTTCCCAATTGCCAATGACGTGAAAATTCAGGTGGAATTCAACCCCGCCCTGATCGCGGAGTACCGTTTGATCGGTTATGAGACCCGTGCATTGAACCGCGAGGATTTCAATAATGATGCGGTGGATGCAGGTGAAATAGGTGCAGGCCATACGGTCACGGCAATTTACGAGATTACGCCAGTAGGTTCACCCGCGATCAAAAATGATGCGTTGCGCTATCAAGCGGTCACGGCTGATCAAGATAGCCCCGATGAATACGGGTTTTTAAAACTGCGTTATAAGGCACCGGGTGCGGCTAAAAGCACGTTGATCACAACAACTATTCCCACGACATCCGATACCCCGTCTCAAGAAGCTAGCTTCGCCGCCTCAATCGCGGGTTTCGGACAGCTTTTGACCAAATCGAAATACCTGAATGACTGGACATGGGATCAGAACATTGCGCTGGCAAATGTAGGCAAAGGGGCTGATCTTTATGGTTACCGTGCCGAAGCCGTGCAACTGATGCGCCTGGCCCAATCCCTGAAATAATAGAAAGCCCCCCCTGACAATGTGAAAGGGGTGGCGTCTATGCCAAATGCAGCCAGGGGAGAAAGCGCATTCGGTCAGATCAACCGCGCCCAAAGGGAGGGAAAGGGGCGGTTAATTTTATGTGAAGCGTTATGCTTCTTTTGTGATTTTTTTGGATTTAGCCACAGGCTTGACATCAATTGTGCCACCCGTAGCAATCTCGATACGGCGCGGTTTCAATGCTTCTGGCACTTCGCGCACCAAATCAATATGCAACAAACCATCCTTGGTTTCCGCCTCTACCGGACGCACATGGTCGGCCATCTGAAAGCGTTTTTCAAAAGCCCGTGATGCAATGCCGCGATGCAGATAGGTTACGGTATCAGGTGTATCAACTTCAGCTTTTTTGGCAGCGATCACCAGTTGGCCATCACGCATTTTAACCGATAGTTCATCTTCGCTAAAGCCTGCAACAGCGATGGAGATACGATAAGTATCATCACCTGATTTTTCGATATTGTAAGGTGGGTAAGTGTTTGTTCCAGCATCTGTTGTTAACGCACGATCCAGCATATTTGCCAGACGGTCAAAGCCAACAGTAGAACGGTAAAGGGGTGTAAAATCATAGTTACGCATAAGAATATCCTCCTAAGAAGCGATATATTTTTGTTTCAGCCTTCCAACATGGACAGACCATTTCAATGTTTCGGACCCCATATTGGGCATCCGGTGAATATTATATGGGTATTAATTGTAATCCGTCAAGGGCGTAGGATTTTGGCCGTATTTACCTTATTTCCAAGCTGTTCGGCGATAGATAAGCGGCCAGGCCTCTTACTTTGGAACACACTGCGGTCCGCACGAATCTGGGCCAATAGCTCATCTAACGGCACACCTAAAGAGGCCCCAAGGGCCACTTTGCGCCCATCAACAACCGCCTTTGCAGAGACCACGGACGCGATTTTTGGAACACCTTTATCCATGATAAAAATCGGTGACCCCGATGCGCCGTAATCCACATTACATGTCAGGATCAACGCGCGCGGGTCAGTGGCAATAACCTGACAAGGCTCTTCAATAGAAGGGGCCTCTGATCTGTCTTGCGCATAAGAAACCACTTTGACATCATCGCCGATGTGCGGTTCTTGAAAATATTCAAACGCTTTGATGAAATTCCCGGTTATCGGCAATTCCAGCTGGATAATCGCAATGTCATTGAACACTTTATCAATTTTCACATCACGCCCCGGCGCATAATTTTTATGCACAACAAAACGTCGCGCCTTACGCTGTGCACCAGCACGCCCACTGCGCCAACCTGCCAAAAACTCGATATCCGAAGGCTTCAAAAGGGTGTCCGTGCGCGGGTTGTACATACAATGTGCCGCGGTCAAAACCAGATCAGGCGCAATCATAGCACCAGTGCAAAATCCCGCACCGCGCATGTTAATACGCCCAACACCTTGCCAGGCTTTTGCTTCATCTGCGGTTAATAGCTTTCGTAAAGACACTTGTTCGCCTGCAGAGACAGCCCCAGCGCATAACACAAAAAACAAACTCAATAAAAATCGCACACCTTGCCCTTGCTTCATTATTTCTGCCTAACTTCTGACAAGTAAATACGCCCAAAGCGTGGCAAAGACATCACAAAGCATTACCTGTTTGTAACACTTAAAAGTGCCATTTTCGGCGGTTTTGGCCCGCCTGTGGCCCAATCCAGCAACTCAACCGTATGCACAACAGGCACACCCGTGCCAGAGCCGATCTGCATCATGCACCCGATGTTCCCAGCAGCAATAATATCAGGCTTAATCGCTTCTAGTGTATTGATTTTACGGCTTTTCAACTGCTTGGAAATTTCCGGCTGCATCAAGTTATATGTACCTGCAGAGCCACAACACAAATGCGCGTCACTTGGCTCAAGCACTGTAAAACCCGCTTTTTGCAATAGGGTTTTCGGGTGGGTCTTGATCTGTTGACCATGCTGCAATGAACAGGCTGAATGATAGGCCACGCGTAAATCTTTAGGGTCTGAGACTGCCAGTTCCAGATCCATCAACACCTCTGATATATCCTTTGCCAATACAGATACGGCGGCTGCATCCTTTGCCAAATCTTCATTGCGAAACATATATCCGTAATCTTTCACAGTGGTGCCACAACCCGATGTGTTGATCACAATCGCATCCAACCCGTCACTATTCACCTCTGCCATCCAAGCGCGGATATTCTTAGCAGCAGTCGCATGGCTTTGTTTTGCCTTGCCCATATGATGGGTCAACGCACCGCAACAGCCCGCCCCCTTAGCCACCACAACTTCACAGCCTAAACGGCGCAGCAGGCGGATAGTGGCGTCATTGATATCCGTGTCCAGCGCCTTTTGTGCGCAACCCGTCATCAGAGCCACACGTTTGATACGCTTGCCCTCGGCCGGAAAAACCTGCGGACGGTCGTTTAGGCTGGGTGGCGGTAGTTTCGTTGGGGCAAATTCCACCATATTACGGATTTTCGCGGGCATCAGCTTGGCGAAAGGCTTTGCCAGCTTAGCGCCACGCATCGCCAACCGGAATCTGCCCTCATATGGCAGGATTTGCGCAAGCACCGCGCGCATAGCCCGATCAAATAACGGGCGCTTGTAATTTTCTTCGATATATTCGCGGGCGTGATCAACCAGATGCATATAATGTACCCCCGACGGGCAAGTGGTCATGCAAGCAAGACATGACAGGCAGCGATCTATATGCTTCACGGTTTTCGCATCAGGCACACGGTTGTTTTCCAACATATCCTTGATCAGATATATCCGTCCGCGCGGACTATCCAACTCATCGCCCAAAACCTGATATGTGGGGCAGGTGGCAGTGCAAAAACCGCAATGCACACATGCACGCAAAATTTCATTTGCACGCTCAATTTTCGGGTCTTTCAGTTGGGCCTCGGTAAAATGTGTCTGCATAATTTACCCCATTATTCCTGTATTCAGTATGCTTTTAGGGTCAAATTTTGCCCGTAAGCCCCGTTCAATCTGCGCAATCGCCGCATTTTGCGGCACCCGTTTTAAACCTGAGCCACGGATGCATTCCACAGTGCTTGAAATGCCTGATAATGCGGTGCGAACATCCATATCGACCGGGGTCGAAACCCATAGTAACCCGCCACCCCAATCATAAACCACCTGAACATTACTATTCATTTCGCGTAATGCAGCAGCCGCTTTGGGGCCATCTGACGGGGCAACCGAAATGCGCCATACATCTGTGCTCAGCCCTTGAAACGGCTTTACATCGCGCACCGATTGCCAAACAGCATCATCGCTAAGAATTGAAACCTTGCCCAAGGGTGCAAACAGTGTTTCCAATTGTTCCGCACGATACACCACAGAAGCCTTGAACCCTTCAACACGTATCATTGTGATACCATCTATATGTGCTGCCCCGTTCACGTCATAAGGTGCAGTCAAACCCTGTGACATCGTCTGTACCGCCTGCGCATCAGTCAGGCCCGCAACCGTTACAGTTGCGCTGGCTTCAGGGGCCGGTAAAACCTTGAACGCCACTTCGGTCAGCACTCCAAGCGTACCAAAACTCCCTGCCATCAATTTCACCAGATCGTAACCGGTGACATTTTTCATCACACGGCCACCGTTTTTGACCACACGGCCCAAGCCATCCACAATACGCACACCGATCAAGCTATCGCGGCAGGCACCGGCCTGGATACGCGCCGGGCCTGATATGTTACAGGCCACCACGCCACCAATAGTAGGCGCGCCCGAACTGCCCAAAAGACCGCGATGATCCATCGGTTCAAACGGAAGTCTTTGACCTTCGGCGGCCAGAGTTTTTTCGATCTCGGCAAGCGGAGTCCCAGCAGCCGCAACAATGGTTAAAGCACTGGGCTCATATAGTGAAATACCCTTCAGATCAGCAGTTGAAAGTGTGGTTTCGCTTTCACACGAATTACCTAAAGATTGGCGTGTGCCACCGCCGACAATCCGCAGTTTGCGGTCAGCCTCATAGGCGTCGCGCACACATTCCGCGACATCTTTTTCAGCCTTCAACGTCATAACGCGCGCCGATCTTCGGAGTTGTTCAGCGGGAAAACCTTGGCCGCATTCAGCAACCATTTGGGATCAAACACATCCTTCACATTCATCTGCGCATCCAGATCATCCCCATTGTATTGCACCAGCATCAGATCGCGTTTTTCAACCCCGACACCGTGTTCACCGGTCAGACAACCCCCGACCTCTACGCATAGTTTCAGCACTTCTGCCCCGAACTCTTCGCACAGTTCCAAATCGCCCGGTTTGTTGGCGTCAAACAGGATCAGGGGGTGCATATTGCCGTCACCCGCATGAAACACATTTGCCACTTTTAGCCCGTATTTATCCGACAATTCGTCAATGCGGCGCAGCACTTTTGGCAGTTCATTCACAGGAATTGTACCATCAAGGCACATGTAATCATTGATCCGCCCCATAGCCCCGAAAGCCGCTTTGCGGCCAGCCCAAATAGCCGTGGATTCCGCTTCCGATGTGCTTTCGCGAAACTCTATAGGGTTATGCCGCATCGCAATTTTCTTAATCTTATCAAGCTGATCGTCAATTTCAACGGCAGAGCCTTCTACCTCTACAATCAACACAGCTTCCGCATCTGGATAACCCGCTTTGGCAAAATCTTCGACCGCTTCAACACAGGGACGATCCATAAATTCAATAGCAACCGGTAAAACACCTGCCTTGATAATGTCCGAGACGCAGGCCCCCGCAACCTCATTACTATCAAAACCAATCAGCACAGGTCGCGCCCCTTCGGGTTTGCGCAAAATGCGCAAAGTCGCCTCGGTGACAACGCCCAATTGGCCTTCGGAACCGCAGATCACACCCAAAAGATCAAGCCCAGTACTATCCAGATAGGCCCCGCCAAACTCGACAACCTCACCGTCCATCATCACCATTTTGACGCCCAGAAGATTATTGGTGGTCACACCATATTTCAAGCAATGTGCTCCACCTGAATTCATCGCCACATTGCCTGCAATAGCACAGGCCAATTGGCTAGACGGGTCAGGCGCATAGAAAAAATCATGCTGCTCAACCGCCCCTGTTACACTTAAATTGGTACGGCCGGATTGCACACATATGTAGCGGTCATCGTAATTGGTTTCCAACACCATGTTCATCCGTGCCACACCTAAGATCACGCAATCTTCTGTCGGCAAAGCCCCCCCTGCCAGTGAAGTGCCTGAACCGCGCGGCACAACTGGCACACCTTCTTCGTGGCAAATCTTCAGCACCGCCGAAACTTCTTCAGTTGAGCTGGGCAAAACCGCGATCATTGGCGGGCATTTATAAGCGGTCAAGGCATCGCATTCATATGCGCGCACCTCTTGGGTTTCATGGATCACAGCGCTTTCGGGCAACACTTTTTGCAAGCGGCGCACAATATGTGATTTACGGCCTAGAACACCGGCATTCGGTTGTGGCATATCCATAATGCGATTCCCAATTTCTGTAATTGGTAACTTTATATTACCAATTTATATAATTCACAAGATTTTTTTGAACCCTTTAACGGCTTTCATGCCGCCACGCCCCAATGACCAGTAATGCTATTGCCAATAGCATAAGCCAAGCAGGTAACAAGGGGCGGTTTGTTATATCAATGGTGATGTAAGCATTGCGCGGTGCCAAGCCAATCCAGTCACGCCCACCTGAGGTGCGGCCCTCGCGGACAAGGCGGATTTTTGGGTCAGGAACTTTATGTAACGCCAAAACAACCCCCTTTTCCGCCAAGACCAATGGCCTTAGCAAATCCCCGCTGGCAATTGTGTTTTCAAACTCTCTGGGGCTTGTGGGGCCCAATGCGAAAACTGTTGATAATACACTGTCCGTCAGACGGTACAAACCATTTTTCACGCCTTTGAATTCACCCTGCCAGCGCCCGGGTGCCGTCTCATCCAAATCCAACACAATCTGTTCACCATCTGGCGTTTCAATGGTCACAGGTTTATTTTCTATCTCCAATGATCTGCGCACAATCGTAACGCTTTGCCCCACAGCAGTGGCGGTTAGGCGTTCTTCTTCCAGCTCTGGCTCTTTCATCATCCAATGCGCCAGACGGCGCAGCAACTCCAGTTGCGGCCCGCCACCTTCAAAACCCCGCGACCACAGCCATGCCTGATCAGACAACAGCATTGCAATACGCCCCTGCCCAATACGGTCAAGAAGCAATAAGGGGCGGTCATCAACCCCGCTCATCACTACATCGCCCGACTTTTTATTTGCATCAATATGGCGGAACCAACGGCCCCACGGTTTATCCGGATCATCCGTAAGCTTGGGTGAAAATGCTTCCAGCCCCTCAGTTACCGGATGCCGTTTGCCAAGCGTGGTTATTGCGGGCAAATAGCCCTGCTCATAAACCCGTGCGGTCGGTTGTGCGGGCAGCATATCAGCAAGCGGAGTGCGGTATATGCTATTAACCCCAGCAAAATCAGCCCCCGAGGCCACCAGAACCGCCCCGCCCCGCTTAGTGTAATTCACCACACTCATCAAATATGCGTTTGGCAAAAGCCCGCGCTTGGAATAACGGTCAAAAATAATCAGATCAAACTCATCAACCTTCTCTAAGAATAATTCGCGGGTTGGAAAGGCAATCAAGGAAAGCTCACGCACGGGTACCCCATCTTGTTTTTCAGGCGGGCGCAATATGGTGAAATGCACCAAATCAACTGCACTATCGGATTTCAGCAGATTGCGCCAAGTACGTTCCCCCGCATAAGGCTCACCCGAGACCAGTAAAACCCGCAAGCGGTCACGCACCCCGTTAATCGATACAACAGCTGCATTATTGCGATCAGTCAACTCACCCTCAACCGGGATCACGTTGAACTGCAACACATTAACGCCGCCATGCGGCAAGGTCAGTGGTAACTCCAGATCGGTATTTGTCTCAACCGTAAATTCTGTTGCTTCCCCATCGTCTACCGCGATTGAAATCCGCGCGTGACCGCGCACGGCTTGCGGTACATCACCTTGATCCTCTATGCGCAGATTAAGGGTTATATCTTCGTCCAATATCGCAAATGCAGGTGCATTTTTAATCACCAGACGGCGATCCCAATCATCTTTCTCACCCGTGAGCAGAACATGTACCGGCACGCGAAGCGATGTTGCAATATCTGCATCATGCACCTGCCCGTCTGTTACCAGAACAACCCCGGCCAAACGGTTAGAGGCCACTTCATTTGCCGCCCGGTTCAAGGCAGCAATCAATTGCGTTCCGTCATCACGCTTGGTCATATCATTTGTCACTTCAACGGTCTTCACCTCAAAACCATCCAGCCCGCCAATCTTATCAACAAGGTGTTTAACCGCAGCGATAATTTGCGCAGGTCGCGCAGATACCGTCTGGCTTTCGGTACGATCAATAATGACCAGCACAATGTTTGACAGGCCTTCGCGTTGTTCCGTTTGCAGGCTTGGCTCCGCCAAGGCAATCAACAAAGCAAAGGCTGCCAAAGCCCGCAATGCCCAACCAGACAGACCGCGCCACAAAGCAAAGGCCAAACAGATAACCGCGCAAATGCCCAAGCCCGATAAAACAGGCCATGGGATAAGCGGCGCAAGGGTAATGCTTGTGTCCATATTACTGCCCCAACCGATCCAGCAATGCGGGGATATGCACCTGATCGGATTTGTAGTTCCCCGTCAGCACATACATGATCAGATTAACCCCGAACCGCTGGGCATATTCGCGTTGCTGGTTGCCAGCACTACCACGCCCGACAGGGAACATATAACGCCCGTTATCATCTATTGCCCAAGCAGCCGCCCAGTCATTGCCACCGATCATAACAGGTGTGACACCATCGTTCAGATTACGAAACGGCATGCCTTCTATTTTCGTCGCATCCGCAGGGGCAGCCTCAATCCATACATTCGCACCCTGATGACGGCCCGGAAAATCCTGCAACAGATAAAAGCTGCGGGTCAGAACATGGTCTTCAGGCACAGGTTCCAATGGCGGGATTTCCAGTCGCGCCGCAATTTTTTGCAGCATGCGTCCATTGGGTGTACCGCCACTGACACCAGAGGATAGATGTGCATCGCGGGTATCAAACAAGATCATCCCGCCACTGCGCAAAAAGCGGTTTAATTTCGCAACAGCAATGTCACTGGGGGATGTTTGGTTTTTGCTCATCGGCCAGTATAGAAACGGCAGAACCGACAGTTCATCCTGTTCAATATCAACACCAACAGGTGTAATAGGTTCAACCGAGGTTCTGCGGAAAAGTTCAGCGGAAAGGCCTAAAAGCCCCGCATGCGAGGCCTTGTCAACCTTCGCACTTCCCGTCTTCACATAACCCAAAACCGTGTTATTAATCAGGTTTGAAAGGACTTCATCAGTTTCGGCCATACCTGTATCGGGTTGTGTAAAAGCCAAAGCCAGCACAAGGGCTGCCATTTGCCCGGCAAAGCGTTTGCGCAGTTTCCCGCTAAGCCAAAGCGCTGCAAATATATCCAACAACAGCAGCCCAAGTGCTGCAATGATGAAATACGGTTTTAAGAATTTCTGCCCGGTTTTTTTCAACGTCAGTATCGTGGTATCAGTTGGCCAATCTGCTTTCACCAAAACCGCATCCTTTGCCAATACATTCAACGCCGCCTTGCGACTTGCATTGCTGTAAACTCCGGGCGGTAGATCAGCCGATATGGCACGGCTTGCCAGAACCGTGCCTGCGACACCCGGGCGGTCAGACACCTCGCGGATAACACCAAAAGCATCAAGTATTGCTTCGGGTTTCCATATCAAGCCTTCCAGATCCTGAACATCGTCAAGATTGCCTGTGGTTGAGACCGCCAAACGTTCCAACATCTGCACAAACAGCCCCGAAAGCGGCAGGTTCGACCACTCCGCATTGGCCGTGACATGAAATAAAACCACCCGCCCGTTGTCAACGGTTTTTTGGGTCACCAAGGGCGTACCATCTTCCAGACTGGCCAGCACACGTTCCGCCAAGTTCGGGTCAGGTTGCGCCACAACCTGACTGTTCACAGTCACCTCATCAGACGTTTTCAGCCCATAAAAAGAACTGCCTTCCGCAAAGGCCCGTAATTTTTTCGGTGCGCCCCAAGACATCGCTCCGCCAATACTGCGCCCACCTGCACGCAAACGCACGGGCAATAACGGGTGTTCGGTTTGCAACCCGAGCTGGCTGGCAGCCAGTCTTGGGCCAGCAAAACGCACCAACAAACCACCGTTCGCTACCCATTTGGTAACATCGCGGGTTTCCGTCTGACTTAACTTGCCGACATCAACAAATATCAGAACATCAGGGTTCACCAACAAAGTGGTTTTCAGATCGGTCTCGATCACTTCTGCGGTCGGCACTAAAGCTTTACGCAGATAGAAAACATCAGACATAAGGTCAGCACCTTCCTGCTGATCAGATGCAGAAATCAAAGCCACTTTGCGTCGCTGCACCGTATCGCCAGCCATCACGACCGCACCAGCAGAGCGGTGGTTATCAAGCGCTACAGATGTAATACGGTTACGCAATTCCAAGGGCATGTCGAATAAAAGTTCCGCCTTCACACCATTGGATGAAAGCTGCGCAGAAGCTGTGCCCAGAATTTGCGTCACACCATTTGGATCAGGCCCGATAGCATTTGCCGAAACATCCAGCGCACCCTTTGCCCAACTGCGTTGCACTTGCACCACCATATTGCCGTCCTTCACAAACGGCGGCGTCAGTGCCAACACAGGTTCATCCGCCTGATAGATAGAAACGTTGCCTTTACTTTCCAACACATCAAGAAGGGCAGAACGATCTTCACTGTCCAACCCGTCCGAAAACCAAATAGTATCAAAGCTTGTATCATGCACGGTTAAATAATCCGCCCAGTGTATAAAATCTGGTCGCCACGCATTCGGGGCCAAACTGTTTATCCGTTGTAGATGCACGTTCGGTGCCACAAAATTCAACGGCACCAGGCTCTGGGTAATATTCGAAAGCTTAAACACAATGGTTGGGCGGGCAGCTTGGTCGGCACTGCGTAAAACCTCAGTTAACTTCGCCTGCCGTCTGCCCCAATCATCGGCGCTGGCCCAGCTCGCATCCATCAGGATCACCAGTCTTTTAGCCGAGCTTTGACTATCCACAGGGTTCAAAACAGGCCCCGCAAAACCGATGATTGCAGCCCCCAAAGCCAGAATGCGCAAAGCCAACAGCCACCACGGGGTGCGATCAGACGTGGTTTCTTTATCCTTCAATCCCAGCAGTAATAATATGCCGGGGAACTTCGCGCGCAAGGGCGCCGGCGGCACCGCACGCAAAAGCCACCACAGGATCGGCAACAATAACAACGCCCATAACAGAAAGGGTGTAAGGTAACTGATACCAGACATCAAACATGCCTCCCTAATGCCTGATAAAGCCACATCACTGGCACCGTAGCTGGTGCGCTGGTTTGATGACAACAATAGCGCCAGCCGGTTTTTTGCGCCAATTGTTGTAAAGCGGCTTTGCGTTCAGCCAGCTTTGCACGGTACTCATCACGCAGGGATTGCGCACGCAGGGTTTCAAATTTATGGGCCTCATTCATGCTGAATAAAACCGTGCGACCCTTGAACGGAAAATCCTGTTCCACAGGATCTAAAACCTGCACCAGATAACCATCCACATTTTGATCAGCCGCATAAGACAGGCTTTCAAATATTTGATCCCAGTCGCCCAGAAAATCTGAAATAAACACAGCCTTCTGGCCCTGTTTCATTTCTTTTCTGGCGGGTGTGGAAAATTCCTGGTCGGGGAATGTATCTGCCAAAGATGCCGCCATCATATCAATCTGCGCCAATCCTTGCCGTGGCAGGTCGTTCAAGTCAGTTAAGCCGACCTTTTCACCAGCCTTTGCCAGCAATATCGCGACACTCAACCCCAACACGGCTGCGCGCCCAGCTTTTATCGGCAGGTTATCTTGTGAGCGAAACAGCATTGATGCCCCACGGTCGACCCACAAATGCACCGACTGGGTGTTTTGCCATTCATGTTGGCGCACAAAATGATCATCAGAACGCGCCGAGCGCCGCCAGTCGATGTCACGCATGGCATCGGTTTCAACCGCTGCACGGTACTGCCAAAACTCATCACCCGCACCTGACCTGCGACGACCATGCGCCCCATGGCTGACACTTGCTGCCAATTGATGTGCATCGGCCAAAAGTGCTGCAAACCCATGCGCCAAATGATCGGCATCATGGCGGATTTTTCGTGCTGATATGTTGGCGTTTTGGGTCAAGCAGCCGCCTCTTTACCCAGCGCTTTGCCTGTCAGATCTGCAATGATCCGGTCAAGCGTCTGACCTTGCGCCTTCGCGGCAAAATTCAACGCCATACGGTGAACCAATGCAGGATGCGCCAAAGCCGCCACATCATCCAAAGATGGTGCCAACCGGCCCTGCACCAATGCACGTGCACGGGTTGCCAGCATCAGGGCTTGTGCGGCCCTTGGCCCAGGCCCCCAACCGATTGTTTCTTGGATACGTGTGTCTGAAGTCTCGGTTGGCCGTGCTGAACGCACAAGACTTAAAATCGCCTCCACAACAACCTCACCCACAGGCATACGGCGCACCAGTTCCTGGGCTGCAATCAGTTGTGCAGGCTTGAACACCTGCTTTGCCTGCGCCTCATCAGACCCTGTTGTTGCCAGCAAAATCTCGCGTTCCGTATCACGGCTGGGAAAACCTACATCAATTTGCAATAAAAACCGGTCCAATTGCGCTTCGGGCAAAGGATATGTACCTTCTTGCTCGATCGGGTTTTGCGTGGCCAGTACATGAAACGGAGCAGCCATTTCATGGGTTTTACCTGCAATTGTCACCTCACGTTCCTGCATCGCTTGCAGCAGGGCCGATTGGGTCCGCGGGCTGGCGCGGTTAATTTCATCAGCCATGAGCAACTGACAGAAAATCGGCCCTTTAAGAAACCTAAAACTACGTTTGCCATCATCAGATATATCCAACACTTCTGACCCCAGAATATCCGCTGGCATCAGATCAGGCGTGAATTGCACACGGCTGCTATGCAGCCCCATTACCGTACCAAGCGTGTCAACCAAACGCGTCTTGGCCAAACCAGGCGCGCCCACCAACAAGGCATGGCCGCCGCTTAGCAAGGCGATAATGGATTGTTCAACTACTTCAGACTGCCCGATAACCCGCTTTTCGATATTGGTCTTGGCCATTTCCAAAAGCTCGCCAAATTCATCAATTTGCTTTGCTAACGTTTTTTTTGCATCAACCATGACAAAATCCTTCTAAAATTATGTAATTAGGATAGCATTAAACGAAACGAACACCAGCGTGACAAATGACAAATTCGACAGACCAGCAAAAACCTGCAAAACCAACCGCTGACGGCATTGCCCAAGCGGCAAAAGCCGCTGCAAAAAAGGGGCCGGCGCCAGTGCATTTATGGAACCCAGATTTCTGCGGTGACCTAGACATGCGCATTGCACGCGATGGCACCTGGTTTTACCTTGGTACGCCTATAGGGCGGATGCCACTGGTTAAGCTGTTCTCAAGCATTATCCGCAAGGATGGTGATGATTATTTTCTGGTCACCCCAGTGGAAAAGGTCGGTATTACAGTTGATGATGCGCCATTTGTTGCCATTGATTTTGATGTGGACGGTGCGGGGCAAGATCAGAAAATCAGCTTTACCACACAGGTCGATGACATCGCGGTTGCAGGCCCCGACAACCCCATCCGCGTGGTGCGAGACGCAAAAACCGGCGAACCATCACCCTATGTGCTGATCCGCGCCAATCTGGAAGCTCTGATTGACCGCAAAAGCTTCTACCGCTTGGTCGATATTGGGGTGCATTCAAAGTTTGAAGATGACGATTGGTTCGGGGTTTGGTCAGGCGGTCAGTTTTTCCCGATTATACCGTCGGTAGAACTAGAGGATTAGGGCAACGCCCTAATCCCATCAGTCATGCCATGGCCCGTTAACTTTTTCACCGGGTGTATCCACCCGCTCAAACGTATGCGCCCCGAAGTAATCCCGCAGACCTTGGATCATATTGGCCGTTGAGCGCCCGGTGCGACGCATGTTGTGGTAGTTCAACGCAGCGCAAAATGCAGGCAAAGCATGACCGTTTATAATTCCAAAGGCCGCAACCGCTTGCAAGGCAGGTGTATTGATTTTCATATATTCTTGAAACGCAGGTGCCAGCACCAGATGCTTTTGTTTACCGTCATCAAACACATCTGCAATCTCATCCAGAAACACCGACCGGATAATACAACCGGCGCGCCAGACCCGCGCAATCGCGGCCAGATCAAGGTTCCATTCAAACTTTTCAGATGCCCGTGCCAAAACCTCAAATCCTTGCGCATAAGCGCAAACTTTCGCGGCAATCATCGCCTGTTCCAAAGCGTTCAACGCTTTTTTCTTTGGTGCCATCGCTTTGGGTATACGCTTGGGCGCCGCACCGAACATCGCTTCCATCTCAAGCCGTGTTTCCAGATCAGCCGATATATTACGCGCCTCAACCGCTGCGGCCATCATGCTGGCAGGTGCGCCCAAGTGCAAAGCTTCAATCACAGACCAGCGCCCTGTGCCCTTTTGCCCTGCCTTATCCAGAATAACATCCAGCATCGCCGCACCCGTCTTCAGGTCTGTCGCCAAGGCAACCTCTGCCGCGATCTCAATCAGATACGAATTCAACGGCCCGTCCATCCAACCCCGAAACACCTTGCTGATCTTTTTGGCACTCATGCCCAGACCATTTGACATCAACCCATAAGCCTCGGCAATCAACTGCATATCCGCATATTCAATGCCGTTGTGTAGCATCTTGATGAAATGCCCGGACCCGCCCGGCCCGAACCAGTCACAACATGGCTCACCTTTATATTTCGCAGCACTATCGTGCAAAGGCCCCTTCACACGCGCCCAACTTTCTTTAGAACCACCCGCCATAATAGACGGCCCGTAGCGTGCACCCTCGGCACCACCTGAAATACCCATGCCCAGAAACAACAACCCGTTGTCTTCTAAATCAGCCACACGTTTTTCAGTGTCGGTATAATTTGAATTGCCAAGATCAGCGATCAAATCACCCTTGTCCAACAGCGGTTTAAGCATATCGATCACACTGTCCAGCGGCCCGCCTGAGGGCACTAGAACCAGTATAGAGCGCGGCTTAGGTAGAGATTTAACAAACGCTTGCGCATCGGCACAGGCAATCAACTTACCCTGCAAGTTTTGTTCTTTGGCGGCGTCCACGACATCCGCCATCTTTTCAGCACTACGATCCAAAAGACTAACGTCATGGCCCTCTTCGGCCAGATTAAGCGCAAAGGCCCCCCCCATCACACCAATCCCGATCAAACCTATATGTGCCATACCTTTATAACCCTTAAACAATTTAATGCCATCTTAGCCGCAAGGTTATACATGTCCATACGTCACAAGATAATCAATGAAAGTTGAACAAAATATTTGACCGATTGCCAAAGCCGCCTTAGCGTTTTGTTATGAACACATCACGCCCTTATCGTATTGACGGACTACAATACGCCAACTGGTCGGAAAAAATATTTCGCCAGATGCGTAATGGTCATGTTGATGCTATACATGTCACAATCGCCTATCACGAAAACTTTCGTGAAACGATTTTGAATATGGAACAGTGGAACCATTGGTTTGAACAGTTCCCTGACCTGATCTTTCAGGGATTTACAGGGGATGATGTGCGCCATGCACGTGATACGAACCGCACTGCGATTTTCTTTGGTTATCAGATCCCGTCACCAATAGAAGATGACATCGGTCTGGTTGAAATACACCACCGATTGGGTGCACGTTTCATGCAACTTAGCTACAACAACCAATCACTTCTGGCGACCGGTTGTTATGAAACCGAAGGCCCTGGCATCACCCGCATGGGTCGCGAAGTTATCGCTGAAATGAACCGCGTCGGGCTGGTGGTGGATATGAGCCACTCTGCGGATCGCTCCACTTTGGAAGCCATTGAGATTTCCAGCCGCCCGATCGTCATTACCCACGCCAATCCACACAACTGGCACCCTGCTTTGCGCAATAAATCCGATGATATATTACGTGCCCTTAGGCAATCAGGCGGCATGCTGGGTTTCTCTGTCTATCCACACCACTTGAAAGGCAAATCCGGCTGTACGCTAGAAAGCTTTTGCCAAATGATAGCTGACACCTCTGATCTCATGGGCATAGATCACATCGGGATCGGCACTGATCTATGCCAGGATCAACCTGATAGCATCGTCGAATGGATGCGCACTGGACGTTGGACAAAGCAGATCGACTACGGCGAAGGGTCAGCATCAGACGCAGGCTTTCCACCCATGCCAGACTGGTTCCACGACAACCGCGATTTTGGTAAAATCGAACAAGGCCTGCGTGCTGCTGGCCTCTCAAATACGGATGTGGGCAAAGTCATGGGCGAAAACTGGTTGCGGTTCTTTGACGAAAACTTTGGCTCACCCATATGAGGCCCGACGGATGGAAAGCCCCCTTGCGCCCCGCAGATCAAGTGATGCGGTTAACCCGTATGGGATCATTCCATCAATCCCGCCTAAGTTTCATGCGCAGTCTTTTACGCCGCCTGCAATCTGAAAATTGGCGCTTTGAAGTTAAGCTTTTTGAGATCGACAATAATTGCGTAGGTCGCGCGGTCTATTGCGCCATCGGCCCAACCCACACCTATTCCTTGGTGGCTTTTGCCCATGATTTGCCTGATGATCAACGCTCAGACCGGGTGATTGCAACCGCGTGGGATGCCACATTCACCTTGTTTGACGGCGTCCCAACCAAGGATGATCTGCAAAGGCTTGCACAAAATGTGCCGTTGCAGGAAGCTGGACGCATATCCACGTCAGAACTCTCCTTAAGCCGTGCCAACCGTTCAACCCGCTTGTGGGGTCATGTGGTTGATCATCTAGCAAGCGGTCAACAGCCTGACGCGAATTTTGTGCAATCCATCGGCTACCTGATGCGCACCACCGCTGTTTACGGCAACGGCAAGTTCGGGGCCGAAGACCGCAGCAACTATCACACACGCCCCATCATATCAGAGCCGTTTCAGGCCGAAATGCTATCGGTTTATCTAACCCGCACATTTGTGCTTGATTTGGTCGAACATGCAGCCCGCGCCAAAGGTGGTGCGCAGGCCGTAAAACTGGAACCAACCTTGCGCCGCCAGTTCGGTATTGGCAACTCCACAGGGTTGGGGATGGCACCGTTTCTGACATTTCATCCCGCATTGCTGAACAATTGGATTACTGCCCGCGAGCTTGCCTTTTCACGGGTGCGATCTGTGAAGTCGGCCAGCAATGATGCTCAGAAAACTTTCCAGTCTTTTCTGCAACGTGCGGTGCAAAATGCCCAAGACTGGCAATCCGAACATCCCCTTCAAATCAAAAAACTAATTGCGCTTCGGGCCGATCTGGAAACCCTGTCAGATCATACCAACACAAGGGCTTTATCGGGCCTATACCCATGGGACACATTGGTTCTCTGGGCCGAAGAAAATATAGGGCTGGAGGGTCAGGAACAACTGGTCAGCCTGTTACTGGAACCCTATGCCGATCTTGTTGACAGCCTAAGTGAAACCATGAAAGCTGACGAGGCTGAAAACTTTGCAATCGATGGCACAAAAACCGTGTCGGAAACCCGCACTTCACTAACTGAAAACTATGCATGGGCCTTGGGGCAGGATTATTCTACCCCCGAAAACTCTGCCCGTTTCTGGTATGTGTCCGAAGAAAAACTAGAACCTCGCTTAGGTGAACGCTATGCAGAAGACGGGGCAGAACTGGAACAACCCCAAGCCATCGCGCGTGACATTGCTGCCTTTCACCAGACCTTGCAAAACTGGCCGGATGAAGCTTTCTTGGCAGATGTTCTGATAAACCACCCTGAACACCGACAGGTCGCACGCCGCGCACAACTGACCGCAGACCACCCTTATGCCGAAATCCGCGATAACCAACTAAGCGCTGATATGCTTCCCATCGATATGCTGCGCTGCAAACTGTCTTTCTTTGGCGTCACCAAATTTGACCCGCGCTCTGACCGCTGGGTACGCATCTGCATGTATCAAAACGCCCCTTTCCCTGATGAACTGGCCACCGCCGCATCCGATGACTGGGCCTATCCAAAGGTGGAATAATGCCGCGCTATTCCCTGACCGAAATAGAAACGCACACCCGCAAAGCCGCCCGCGGTGCAGGCTATCACTGGGGTGAGGCGGAAGAGATGGGCAAAGCCGCCCGCTGGCTATGTGCGGCAGGGTTTGACGGGGTCACAGAGGTTCTGAAACTATTGCAAGCCATCGATGGGCAGGTGGATAAATTCCGCCCGAATACAAACCTTGTGGGCAGCAAACTCCACCAAAAAACCTGCGGTCTGTCCCTTGGTTGCGCACTTGCAGATCGAGGGGTGGATACATTCACTGAACATATAACCACCCCCAACATCCTGAACCCGCTCATCACTTACGGCGTCATATGCAACGCACACGAAGGCACGAACAAAACAGCCCTCGCTGATTTTCTGGGTTTAAGAATTCAGACCGCTGATCCAATGACGCAAGTAAATGCCCAGACATGGGATGCCTTAAACACCTTTGTTATGCGCACTTATGTACCCGCTACGGAAGAAAGCAGGTTGAAAGGGGCAGGCTAATGCGCCTCAGCCCAATTCATCCCTTGCCCGGCATCCACTATTAACGGCACATCCAGCTTGATCACGGGCATTGCGGCCCCTTCCATCACATCACGCGCCACGGCGATGGTTTCTTCCACCGCCGCCTCAGGCACCTCAAACAGCAACTCATCATGCACCTGCAACAACATTTTCGCAGGCAGGTGTGCAATGGCGGCAGGCATACGGATCATCGCGCGGCGGATCACATCGGCCGCCGTCCCTTGAATAGGCGCGTTGATCGCAGCGCGTTTGGCAAAACCTGCTTGCGGGCCTTTGGCGCCAATTTCTGTCGTGTGGATTTTGCGGCCAAACAGGGTTTGCACAAAGCCGTGTTCTTTGGCGAACACCACCGTGTCATCCATATAGGTTCTAATCTGCGGAAAGCGTTCGAAATACGTGTCAATAAACGCCTGCGCCTCTTTGCGCGGTATCCGCAAATTACGCGCCAGCCCAAAGCCTGAAATCCCGTAGATCACCCCAAAGTTAATCGCCTTTGCCTGACGGCGCACAGCTGGGTCCATGCCTTCAATCGGCACCCCGAACATTTCAGATGCGGTCATCGCGTGAATATCTTTACCGTCCATAAATGCCTGCTTCAAACTGTCTATTTTAGCGATATGCGCCAAAATCCGCAGCTCGATCTGACTGTAATCCAAGGACAGCAAAACATTGCCCTCATCAGCCACAAAAGCCTCACGAATTTGCCGCCCCGCAGGCGTGCGCACAGGGATATTTTGCAGGTTGGGATCAGTGGATGCCATCCGCCCGGTACTGGCCCCCGATATAATATAAGAGGTATGCACACGGCCCGTATCCGCATTGATATGGGTCTGTAACGCATCCGTATAGGTGCTTTTCAGTTTAGACATGCCGCGCCAATCCAGCACTTTGGCAGGCAACACATGCCCTTCGGCAGCAAGGTCTTCCAATACATCTACACTGGTGGAATAGGCCCCCGTTTTACCCTTTTTACCACCTGTCAGGCCCATCTGATCAAACAGAACCTCACCCAGTTGTTTGGGTGAGCCTACGTTGAAATTACCACCCGCCAGCTCATGGATTTCTGCCTCTAACCCTGCCATTTGCTGGGCAAAGTTATTTGACATCCGTGACAGTTGATCACGATCAACCTTAATGCCGGTCATTTCCATTTTGGCCAGAATCGGGATCAATGGCCGTTCCATTTTTTCATAAACGCGAGTGACTTTTTTCACATGCAAAAGCGGTTTGAATTTTTGCCACAGTCGCAAGGTAATATCCGCGTCTTCCGCTGCATATTTCACCGCTTCGCCGATCGGCACCTTATCAAAGGTAATCGCCGATTTTCCCACGCCCAACAGTGTCTTGATCGGGATCGGTTTGTGATCCAGATAACGTTCCGAAAGCGCATCCATGCCGTGATTATGTTTGCCGCCGTTTAGCGCATACGACAACAGCATAGTGTCATCGACAGGGGCCAACGTAACACCGTAACGCTTCATGATCTTGAAGTCATACTTCATATTCTGGCCGATTTTGATGATCGCTGTATCTTCCAAAACCGGCTTCAACATCGCCAAAGCCGTGTCCAGTTTTATCTGCCCTGCTGCCAGATTAGAGCCGCCGAACAGATCGCCCTCACCCTCTTTATGGGTCAGCGGAATGTAACAGGCCTCACCCGTCTCCACGCATAAACAGATGCCGACAAGATCAACCACCATCTCGTTCAGGCCAGTGGTTTCCGTATCAAACGCCACCCAGCCCCGCGCCTTGATCTTATCAATCCAGACCTGCAAGGCAGCAACATCGCACACGCATTCGTATTTCTCGGGGTCAATGGCAGCCTGTGGTGTAACGGCACCACCGCTTTGGCTGGGGGTCGATCCCCCGCCCGAAGCGGGCTCTGGCATGGCAGGGACATCCACACCCAGCTTGATTGCAATCCGCGCTGTCATTGAGCGGAATTCCATACTGGCCAAAAATCCCAGTAAATCATCCGCCACGGGCTCCTGAAGTTCAAACTCGGAAAAATCCACTTCCAATGGCACATCTGTGGCCAATGTCACCAAATCACGGCTCATGCGGATTTGCTCTGCTTTCTCGATCAGGGTTTCACGCCGCTTCGGCTGCTTGATTTCACCCGCGCGTTCCAGCAGCGTATCCAGATCACCGTATTCATTGATCAGCAAGGCGGCTATTTTAATCCCGATACCGGGGGCGCCCGGGATATTATCCACGCTGTCACCCGCAAGTGACTGCACATCAATCACACGGTTTGGCCCGACGCCAAATTTCTCTTCCACCTGTTCAATCCCGATACGGCGGTTTTTCATCGCGTCAAACATCTCAACGCCGCCACCCACAAGTTGCATTAAATCCTTGTCGGACGAGATCACCGTCACCCGAGCACCCGCATCACGGGCCTGTACTGCAAGCGTGGCGATTACGTCATCAGCCTCATAACCTTCGGCATCAACACAGGCCAGATTGAAGGCTTTTGTGGCATCACGGATGATCGGAAACTGTGCTACCAGATCCTCGGGTGCGGGCGGACGGTTGGCTTTGTAATCTGGGTAGATATTCGAGCGAAAGGTTTTGCCCTTATGGTCAAACACCGCTGCCACATGGGTCGGTGCGTCATGACCTTTTTGATCTTCAACCAGTTTGAAAATCATATTGCAATAGCCACTGATCGCCCCCACAGGCAAGCCATCAGACTTACGCGTCAGGGGTGGCAGCGCATGGTATGCACGAAAGATAAACCCCGAGACATCAATTAGTTGTAAGTGGTGGCCTTTACCGAAGCTCACGCGGCTCAATGCCCCGCGTCCGCGCCCTCTTTCAGGACGAATTTGCAATCACAATAGGGGCATTCGACCCAGCCATGCTCGCCCGGCATTTGCAACCAGACACGCGGATGCCCGTCAGCACCACCACCATCACAAGAGACGCGGGTTTTTTCTACTTCTACAACTTCGGGGGCATCTTGGGCCATGTGTTGGGTTCCTGTCCGTCAAATTATCAAGCTGATCTTAGACCCAAGCCCAAGATGCTGCAATGCAATTATGGCTTAAGGTTGGGCAGCATCCGCCCCAAAAACTTACCTGCCAAAATATGCACATGCAGATGCGGCACGTCTTGCACACCGTTTTTACCCGTGTTGGCAATCATCCGGTAGCCATCTTCCCCCGCGTCCAAGGAAACCCCCAGCATTATGCAAACCTTGCCGATAGTGCGGGTGTAATCCACGATCTCAGCGTCACTGGCTTCAGTGGCAAAATGATCAAAACTAACGTAAGCCCCTTTCGGGATGATCAACACATGATCAGGGGTTTGTGGGGCAATATCACGAAACGCCAGACAGTGATCTGTTTCCAGAACCGTATTATTGGGAATTTCCCCGCGCAGAATTTTAGCGAAAATGTTTTCAGGGTCGTAAATGTAGGCCATTTGTGGCTCCTAATCTGCATATAAATGTGGGGTTTCGGCGATTTGGCGGGCTTTATCTTCGCTCACATCCAAAAATGCCGAGATTTGCTTCATATTATCCTCAGGCGAATGTTTGTCTGAAATAAAATACAAATGCGGGAAATTACGATCACGGATGCGATCACTTTCATAAGCCAGATCCTGACGCACAGTTGGCACCAAACGCGCCAAAGCCTCATCCAAACTGTTTTCGCTGGCAATGCCGGATCGCACCGCATGCCCGCGAATATAATCATTGGTAAAACTACAAGAGACTTCCATAGCTTTAACTGTAGCCCGATCCCCGTAAAAATCATCGAGAACCTCGATATTGCTGGGATCAAGGCAAATCAGCAAACGATCCGTTGCCATATCTTCAAAAACCATACGCATAAACGATCTGCGGTGACGCGACCGTTTATCAAGCGCTTTCTCAATACCACCAGCATTTGGCAGATACGTGTCGCTTTCATCAAAAACGTAGGCCACCCCGTTTATGCCGATCTGTTTGGTCACAGCATCTAAAAACCGTTTGGCCACATGCCATTTCTTGCACACCACGATCAGCAGTTCGCGTTCACGCCCGATACTGGCTTCTTTTTCCCAGAACCTTTGTGCGTACCGACGTCCATTACGACCACGTTCAGTCAGATACCCATAAAGCTGGCGGCCCTCATTGGTGATATTCAGGTCAATATCCGGCCCGGAATACAGTTGGCTTAACCGCTCTTTCAGCTCTGTTGCATGGGATGAAATTTTACGCGCAAACAGATGTTCTTGTGACAAAAGCAACTCATATTGGTCATTGAAGAATGTCACCGGCATGCCGTAATCCGAAAACATCAAGAACGTCAGCGTGCGAGACTCGATTTCTGCGGTCGGCACCAGATGGCACACCAGTGTTTGAAAAAAGGTTTCATCGGGTATCCATGTGGTTTTGAAAAACGACATGACGTCTTTGCGATGTTTCACAAATGCCAAAATTGCCTCAATGGTTGTCCGCCGCATGCACCACCACTGCGAACCGATACGCATTTCAATGTCTTTTGGAATTTTGCGTTTGATCCTCAATTTCTGCTGCACATTAAGCGCGGTATAAAACAATGCCTTATGCGTGCGTTCATTGAACCAGTGCCGATAGACCAGACGTTCTTCTTTCAAACCGACCTTGATCCAGTCAGACCCGAAGAAATCCTCACATTCAACAAAATCTTTATTGTGGTCTTCCAGGAACTTGTGGGTATAGCCCGCAGGCTTGATCGCCATGCAATCACCCGACACCATATAAAAATGCGTCGCTGTCTGAAATGCTTCTTCTGCGACCGTGATCGCATTCAAGGATGCCTGCACCAAAGACCATTCACCCCAGCCACATTTAATCCGCTTGGCAAAAACCACATTCGGATTATCAACCAGTGCGTCCTTAATCTCTTTGAAATCGGCGGCAGATGCGCTTGCGTCAAAGTGAATTGACATAAAATCACCAGACGCGGTCAACCCGTTCGCCTGACGCACAATGGAGCTTGGATCCTTGTGACACAGCATGATATACGCGATTTTTACCATTTTCACTGCTTAACCTCTACCTCAACTTTATCACATATAGGGTTTCGTGCCGCGGGAAAACACTTTTCCTTGGCTTTCCTTTGCTTACTGGATAAGTCTGTTACAATAAAAATGCTAATAAAAGCACTAATGAAGGGCAGTAAGCAGATGGGTTTTCCAGGCGTTTGGATGACAGAAAGTGAAAGTGTGGTCTATCGGGTGATCCCGAAATGCGCCTGCTCAACCATTGGGCAGATCATGTATTATTCCGATCACGGACAGTTTTATGAAGGTGATATCCACGACGCCAAAGAAGGCATTCATAAATGGGGCATTGATGAAAGTCAGGCAACCATTACCGAGCGGGTCACATCACAAGATACCTATACATTTACATGTGTACGCAATCCCTACACCCGGGTCTTATCGGCTTTCTTTGACAAAATCTGCGGCATTCAACGCAACGGCAAACATTATCGCGGCAACCTTGTGCCACGCCTGTCACGGCAATACGGGGTTGAAGCAGAAGGTGACTTTGACCAGATAAAATCGTTCCGCCGTTTCTTGTTGTTTGCCCGTGACACCATAAAGTATCGCCGCCCGATGGACCCGGATATTCACTGGTCCGCCGTGTCAGGCCACGCATCCACACTGGTCAAAAATGGCGGACGTTATGATAAAATCATCTCAACCGAGGATTTTAAAAAAGGTATGAAAGAGGTGATGAATAGCATCAACCCCAAGCATGCATTAGATATAGATACCATGCCGCGCTTTAACGAAAGCGAAAGCCACGGCCCAAAACGCGCCCACCCCGTTGAAGATTACTTTGACGATCTGTCAATGCATCTGGTTTACGAAATTTACAAACGTGATTTCGTTTTATTCAAATACGACCACATGAACCCCGGCAATAAAATGCCCATCGCCGAAATTGATCTGGATGAGGTTCACGCCAAACTGAGTGAATAAATGGAGCTTCGACCTATTTTGTTGTAAAACCAGTAAAAAGCGGTCATCTGAGAAAAATAGTCGGATGACTGGTTTGAGCCCTTAGCCGACATCGGAAAGCGATTAGTGAATCAATCGGTACCTATTGGGAAAACCGATGGTGACGCGGCTGAAGTTGGCGTAAAGTGGGTCTTCTCGCCGTCATGCTGACGTGTGTCCACAATCAATCGATAAACCACAAAAAGTCCCAACGAAAACAAAACCAAGCCAATAAAAATAA
>CAXMSA010000009.1:0-40828 GCA_964195605.1 uncultured Amylibacter sp. | reverse complement strand
TTTTGACGGCGGGCCGTCTGCGGCAACATTGGAGCAGCAAGCGGGGGAATGGGTGTTGGAAATTCTGGATTTGCCGCGTGAAAGCGCCGTTGGTTTTGGCACTTCAGCCACGGCCTGCGGGCTGGCATGCCTATCCGCTGCGCGCTCTTCTTTGCTTGCGTCATTGGGGTGGGATTTTGAAAATGACGGGTTGGCTGGCGTACCTGAAATTCGTGTGGTTGTCCCGGACACTACACACATCACTGTCAAAAAAGCACTGCGTATTTTGGGCTTTGGCTTGAACCGTATCATCTACGCCCCAACGGATAAATACGGTCGTGTTGATCCGGCACAAATGCCGATGATCGACAATCAAACAATCCTTTGTTTGCAAGCAGGTGAGGTAAATACAGGCGAATTTGACCCGTTTGATAAGATCATTCCGATGGCAAAACAAGCAGGTGCCTGGGTGCATGTTGACGGGGCATTTGGCCTTTGGGCGCGTGCTTCGGAGAACTCAAATCATCTGACAGTGGGCGTGGATGGCGCTGATAGCTGGACAACGGACGGCCATAAATGGCTGAATACTCCCTATGATGGTGCGATAGCGATTTGTCGTGACAAAGACGCGCTTGCACGTGCTATGAATAGTGACGCAGCATATTCAAATGCTTCGGCAACCGCACAAAAAAACCTGACGCTGGAATTTTCGCGCCGTGCACGCGGTATTCCGCTTTGGGCGGCCCTTAGAACACTGGGGCGTGACGGTGTTGCCAAAATGATTAATCAGCACCGAAGGCAAGCAAGCTATGTGGCAACCGCATTGCAAGATGTTGGTTATGATGTGTTAAACCGTGTGGTTCTGAACCAGATATTGGTGCGTGCAGACACCGATGTGCATACGCTTGCAATCATTAAAGCCGCGCAACAATCCGGAAAGATATGGTTCGGCCCGACCGTTTGGCAGGGCCGCCCGGCCTTTCGGATCAGCATTTCATCATGGAGAACCAAAGATAGGCATATCGATCAGTTGGTGCAGATTTTGACAGAGCTGTATCGTTAGGCGGCTTTACGCAAAAGCCAAGCCAACGATATAGGCCACAGATGCACAGACCCCGCCGACAAGCACGGTTTCACCAACACACCGCAGGATATTTTCGCGAATTACCATGTAGCGTAGCAAGCCAAGGATGCAAAGTGCGCCGAAAGTAGCGAAGACCGACAGGTTGAAGGTTGCGACCACAGGTTCAAGCACGAAATATGGCACCAGCGGGATTACACCGAAAACGATGAAGGAACTAAATGTGGCCAGACCGTTCATTACAGGGTCTTCATCCGCAGGGTCAGCCATGCCGATTTCGTAAGCCATCATGAAGTCGCCGAAATAGTCAGGGTATCGTTCCAGAATATCGGCCATACCGTTGGCGTCTTCCATGGTCATACCTTTGTCGGACAGTATCTCGATGGTTTCACGGCGTTCCATTTCGGGGTTATTGTGGATTTCGTAAATCTCTTTATCGCGCACCGAATGATACAAGTCTTTTTCTGATCGTGCAGACAAAAACTCACCCAAACCCATCGCGGTGGCGTCAGCAAACAGATTGGCAAAGCCGAAGAGTAGAACCGCAATGCCACCGACTTGGGCCACACCTTCGGCACCAGCCCCGGCAAAACCTGCGACCACTGCAAAAGTAGTGACAATACCGTCATTGCCGCCGTAAATGATCTGTTTCAGGAACTCTCCCACCTTGCTGATGTGATGTTCGCGGCCTTTATGTTCAGCCAGTGTTTCAAAATCAGTCATTGTGTGGACCTTATTGGTTTAAGAACATTTTACAGCAATAAATGAAAAGGACCACCCATTGCAGCGGATGGCCCTGATATATCTGTAGGATGCCCGTTTTTATGCGGCTTTACCGTCGCTCAAATGTTTCAGCAGATTTTCAGGAGAGCTTTCACCATATGGATCGTCTGCATGGTTGTCGGCCTTGCCGGGTTCTTCGAACCATGCTTCAACCACACCGTTGTTGATGACCGCGGCATAACGCCATGAGCGTTTACCAAAGCCCAGATTATCTTTGTTAACCAACATGCCGATTTTATCAGTGAACTCACCGGAACCATCAGGAATAACACCAACGTTTTGCAGTTTTTGGCCTTCAGCCCATTTGTTCATCACAAAGCTATCATTCACGGACATGCAGTAAATCGCATCAATGCCGTTGTCTTTGAAAGCATTCAAATTATTTTCAAAACCCGGCAACTGATAGGTGGAACATGTGGGTGTAAAGGCACCCGGTAGTGAAAACAAAACCACGCGTTTATTGGCGAAATAATCGGTTGTTGTTTTGTCTTCCCAGCGAAACGGGTTATCGCCTGCAATTGCTTTGTCGCGTATGCGGGTGTGAAAAGTTACGTCAGGAAGGGTGGTGCCGTTTTTCATTTTACTGTTCTTAATTTGGGCCTTAATTCGGGGCCAGGGTCGCTATAAACCTGTCTGACACGTAATTATGCATTTAATTTCATGGGGCAAGACTAAATGGGGTTTTATCATCACGTTGCGGCAATATTTCGCAATTAATGCGGGACATTACCCCAAGTGCAATATATTATATGCTAAACAATAAAGGTTCCATTATGCGTGATCTTAATATCCCTTCTGAGCGTCATCCGGAAAAGGCCCATAAGCCTGATAATGCACAACCTAAAAAACCGAAATGGATCAGGGTTAAAGCCCCGGTTGGCAAGGGTTATTCCGAGACGCGCAAAATTATGCGCGACAATAACCTTGTTACGGTTTGTGAGCAGGCTGGCTGCCCTAATGTGGGTGAATGCTGGAACCAGGGCCATGCTACGATGATGATTATGGGCGAGGTTTGTACCCGGGCCTGTTCGTTTTGCAATATTGCAACTGGCAAACCACCAGAAGGTCTAGATGTGTTTGAGCCGGGTCGCGTGGCCGCCGCGGTGAAAAAACTGGGACTGAAACATGTTGTGGTCACCTCTGTGGACCGCGATGATATCAAGGACGGCGGGGCAGAGCATTTTGCTCAAACTATTCGCGCCATCCGCAAGCAATCGTCAGACACGACGATTGAAGTGCTGACGCCTGATTTTATCCGCTGTGATGACAGTGCGTTGGAAATGGTGGTCGAAGCCCGTCCTGATGTGTTTAACCATAACCTAGAAACTGTGCCGGGCTTATACCCCGAAGTTCGCCCCGGTGCGCGTTATTTCCACTCATTGCGCCTGTTGCAACGGGTCAAAGAACTTGATCCATCGATGTTCACCAAATCCGGCATCATGGTGGGTTTGGGCGAAGATCGCCAAGCAGTGATGCAGGTGATGGATGATATGCGCGCCGCAGATCTGGATTTCCTGACCATCGGGCAATATCTGCAACCGACCCCTAAACACCATGTGTTGGATCGGTTTGTAACCCCAGAAGAGTTTGCCGCTTATGAAAAAGCTGCCTTTGGCAAGGGTTTCTTGATGGTGTCAGCGACCCCGCTGACCCGTTCCAGCTATCATGCGGGGGATGATTTTGAGCGCTTGCGCGAAGCCCGCGACAAAGCGTTAACCCAATAGGTTTTAAGCGCTCCGCGCGGGAATATTTAAGCCATTTGGAAAGGGGCTAACGTTTAGGCTTACGGCCTTTGGGGTTGCCTTTTCCTTTTCCACCACCACCAAATTTCCTGTTTGGATTAGGTCGTGCACGGCCCTTGCTGCCCGCTGGCTTTTCTTCCATTGGAATGTTGGTGGCTGTTAAACCTTCAAGATGTGCCACAGGGATAGTCTTTTTGAGCAGTTTTTCAATGTCACGCAATTGTTTTTGTTCATCTGGTGCGCAAAATGAAATGGCGTGACCTGATGCACCTGCACGTGCAGTGCGGCCAATGCGGTGAATGTAGGATTCAGGTACATTAGGCAAGTCGTAATTGATCACGATTTCTATGCCCGGAATATCAATGCCACGTGCGGCAATATCCGTGGCAATAAGCACGGCAGTTTTGTTTTTGCGAAAATCCTCTAACGCGCGTTGTCGCTGGCCTTGGGATTTATTTCCGTGGATGGCGTCTGCTTTAATGTCTTGGGTTCCCAGCCATTTAACCAGCTTATCGCTTCCGTGTTTAGTGCGTGAAAAAACCAAAACACGTTTACCAAGGTTTTGTTTGACGATGCGTTCCAGTGCCAACCCTTTGTTCATCTTCACGATATGCATCAATTTTTGTGTAACCTTTTCCGCCGTAGTATTTTCGGGTGCGACGGCTACATTCACGGGATCTTTTAAGTGATTGTCTGCAAGTTCCCGGATCAGTTTCGGCATGGTGGCGGAAAATAGTAATGTTTGGCGTTCTTGCGCCAATTTAGGCAATATCCTTTTGATTGCAGGCATGAAACCGATGTCCATCATCTGGTCTGCTTCGTCTAAGACGATGTAATTTGTCAGGTCTAGGCGCAAGGCGCGTTGATCAACCAGATCTTCTAGCCGGCCAGGTGTTGCGACTAATATATCAACGCCACGTGAAAGGGCCTGCATTTGCTTGCGAATGGGTGCTCCGCCAATGACCACGGCAAAATCAAGGGGCAGTGTTTTACCCATATCGCGCAGGTTCGTGTGGATTTGCATTGCCAATTCGCGCGTTGGTGTCAGGATCAAAACGCGGCACGAACGGGCCTTGCGTTCAATTGGGTCGTGCATCAAGCGGTGTAGAATAGGCAATGAAAACGCGGCGGTTTTACCGGTGCCGGTTTGTGCAAGCCCGACAATATCACGGCCCTTCAGGACAGCGGGTATTGCTTGGGTTTGAATAGGGGTAGGTGTGGAATAACCCAGAAAAGACAAGGATTTTACCAGAAGTGGATCCAACCCCAAGGCTTCGAATGCCGATGCATCACTTTTTGGAGTTTCTTCTTTGATCTTGGCTTCAACCGCTTTTTCTTTTGCAGTGCGCTTTTTGGGGCGTGGGCGCGGGGCCTCGCCGGTGATCAGTCCAAAATTAGTACCTGCCTTGCGACCGGTTTCCGTGTCGGTTTGCAGATCAAATGAAATACGCACACCTTCTACCAGATCTTTCATCCCAGAGGCTTTCAGCGCCTTCATATGGACAAACACATCATTATCATCTTCATCGGGTTTAATGAATCCGATGCCCTTTTTGGCATCGTACCAAAGCACAGTTCCTGTCAGCATATCGCTCTTTCAAATAAAGGCGCAGCCTTCATCAAACAGGCGCGCGTTAAGGGGTGGCATAAGTGCCAGTATCCCGAAAGACGGCTTCAATAGGGTTTGGGTGGATAAGTCAAGGCTTATAGATCGAGCATGCGTCTTACAAAACGGCGCTGCAGGAATGGCGAGTGTTGTGTGAGGCGCAAAAGGTTACGCAAGAAAAACCGTAATGCAGGGTGTTTTGAGGTGATAACATGACGGGCGCGTTCAGATTGCTTTATGGTTTTTTTGCCAATTGGATGACGGGTGTCGTGGTAGCCGTCAGTGGTGCCAGAAGCGATGCGTTCAGCTAAGTCTGCAGCATCTGCAATACCAAGGTTCATACCACGCCCGCCTACGGGAGAATGGCAATGTGCGGCGTCGCCAGCCAAGAATACATTGCCTTGTTGATAGCATTCTGCCTGACGTACAGATACTTTGAAATTAGCGGCGCGGTTTAGGCGCGTGATATTCATCGGAACGGGCAGAACTGAAAGTGCATGAGGGCGATTTGCAATAATTCTAAAACGGGCTCTACACAAGGGTACCACAACCACAACGCCCCCATCAGCTAATACAAAACTTTGAAAAGCGCGTGGGTTTTTCCACCCTTTGGCCTCTACATCTGCAATCGACCAAAGCTCTGGCAGTTCATAGCCTATAAAGGCTATTTGTGCGGCTTCACGTACAGCGGAATTTACTCCATCGGCCCCAATGACAATGTCGAAACGAAAAGCTTTGCCTAAAATGCTGACAGAAATCCCTGAATTGTTTTGCGATAAGGACAGTAATTCAGCCCCGTAATTAACCTTCCCTCCCAAGGTGCGTAATGCTTCATACAAATGCGCTTCTGTGCGGTCTTGCGGCAGGCCATACAGACGCTTATTTGTCCCTTTAAGTGTGTTTATTTTAATATTAGCCAAAGCTTTATCGTGTCTATGAAATATCATCCGCTGCAAGGGGATAGCTTCATTGCGGATAGATTTTGCCACCCCGGAGGGGCCAAGTATTTTCATTGAGTTGGGTAATATTCCTACCGCGCGCGATAGATTTGAGACGGTTTTACGTTTTTCAATTACCACAGGCATGATACCGCGCCTTGCCAGCTCTACTGCCGCAGTAAGCCCCGTGGGGCCAGCACCGACGATTAGGACTTTTGGGGCAGACATATCATTCCCTTAAAGCTGTGGCATTGCAGAACGGCCACGGCCGATTTTATCGAGCGTTAAAAATTCCGGCCAGCCATAAAAATATTCATAGGCGTACATTATGACACATGCAAAAACAATGTAGAATACAAACTTGACGCGGGTCCATGATGGCGGGTTATCGGCCCACCGTTTCATCCGCAATAACCAACGCATATTCATTTTAAGAAACGTACTTTGCCGATGTGATCAAGGTTGCGATTGCGTTGCGCGTAGTCAATGCCGTAACCAACCACAAATTCATCAGGAATTTCAAAGCCGATCCAGTCGGCCTTGATGTCAATTTCCCGGCGTGATGGTTTGTCGAGTAATGCGCATACTTTTAAGCGTGCGGGTTTGCGAGATTTTAGCAGTTTAACCACGTGGTTTAATGTGTGGCCCGTATCCACAATATCTTCAACAACCAGAATATCACGCCCAGCGATTTCGCCGCGTAAATCTTTTAGAATGCGCACCTCGCGCGAACTTTCCATCCCGTCACCGTAGCTAGAGGTTTCCAGAAAATCGACTTCAACTGGTAGATCAAGTTCACGCACCAGATCGGCGATAAACACGAATGATCCGCGCAACAGGCCGACAACAATTAACTGATCTGTGCCTTTGAAGTAATCCGATATTTCATGAGCCAAGCTTTCAACCCGTGCGGCAATAGATTTTGCTGAAATCATTTGGTCGATAACGTATTCAGGGGGCGTCACTACATTCGCTTTCAATTTGTACAATCTTGTTGTGAACTTAAGAGTATAAATCCATCAAGTAAACTAAAACTGATGTATTTATTGCTGTGATAAATTTCACTACACAAAAAAGTGATCAAACGTTATAAAAAACTTCCCAAAGGATAATCAAAATGTTATTTTTATTATTATTTTTAATTCTGGAGGGGGGGGAATGAAAAGATTATTTACCATCGCGGCACTAGCGACAGCAGTTTTCTGTACGCCTGCTTTAGCGCAGAATACATCAAAGGGATTTTATTTAGGGGCTGCTTTAAATGCAGGGGACAGTAATTTATCAACAGGCGGGTTTAATACGGTCGGTGCTTTCTTTAACTCAGATTGTGACCCGAAGGTTTCCGGTGGTGGCGGCACTTGCGGGGATGGCGATAGTGTGTTTGGTGGAAGCGTGTTCATCGGTAAGGATGCGGTGTTAAGTTATGGTAATAAAACATCAATCCGCGTTGAAGCAGAACTGTCTTATACTGGCGATAGTAATTTTATCACAGCAAGCTTTCCTGGTCCTCCTGGTCCAATCGCATTTTTCTATAGAACCGAGGTTTCCAATCTGAAAACCGTATTTCTGAATGCTTATCTGGATCACAAAGTTTCTCCGAAACTTACGGTTTTCGCAAGCACAGGTATTGGCGTATCTAATTCAAAATATCAACAACAGACCTTGTTGTGGGCGGGAATGACAGCTCTACAGAATTTTCATATAATGTCGGTTTAGGTGCGAGATATAAAATATCACAACGTGTGGATATTTTCGGTCAAATCAGGCATGTGAACAACGGTAGAGCAAACGTAGCGCTAACCGGTGTCGGCGGGGTTCCAGCTGGTAATTACACCGCGCATCTGAAAACGAATGAGGCAAGATTAGGTTTGATGGTTCATTTTTAATCATCAATTACCTTATCGCTTTTAAAGCCGCCACTTGCTTGGTGGCTTTTTTATTGCGTAGATCGATTTTGGCTTTTATGTATTGTAAAACGATCTGGATAACATGCCAACCCATTCTGAAAAACGAATTATGCCATATACGGCGCAGCTAATGTACGATCTGATTGCAGATGTAGATGCGTACCCGCAATTTTTGCCGTGGTGTTCAGCTGTGCGTATTAACAAACGTAAGATTGAAGATAACATAGAAATCATAGAGGCCGATATGGTGATATCTTTCAAAGTTTTCCGTGAGCGCTTTGGTTCGCGTGTTAGTTTACGCTCAGATGAGCAAAAAATTGATGTAGAATATCTGGATGGGCCGTTTAAATACTTAAACAATCACTGGGCGTTTGTGGATTGCGAAGGCGGGTGCGAAGTTGATTTTTTTGTTGATTTCGAATTCAAATCGAAGATATTACAAACCATTATTGGTGTAGTGTTTGGTGAAGCAATGCAACGTATCGTCGGGGCCTTTGAAACACGTGCAAAAGCACTTTATGGTGTTGAAAGTAAACAGGATATTACCGAATGAACATTTGGCCGGATACAAGACTATGTAAACTACTTGATATTGATCACCCGATTATTCAAGCCCCAATGGCTGGGGCTAGCACTGCGGAAATGGCGGCTGTTGTAGGGAATGCGGGGGGATTAGGTTCGCTGGGTTGTGCCATGATGACGGCCGAAGGTGTGCTCGCTATAGCGGCAAAAACACGTGGACTGTCCAATCGCGCATTGAATCTGAATTTCTTTTGCCACCAAGCACCGGTTGCAGATAAAAAGCGGGCCCGTGCGGCGCAAAATCATTTAAGACCATGGTTCAATGATTTAAACGCAGGCGACATGCCTGATGTGATCGAAAGTAACTATCCGTTTGATGCAAAAATATGCGACGCTGTATTGGACGCATCGCCAAAAGTTGCCAGCTTTCATTTTGGTTTGCCTGATGCGGATTTGATCTTGCGCTTAAAGGATGCGGGTATCGTTATTCTATCATCAGCCACAAGTGCTGTTGAAGCACGTTGGTTGGCTGAGCGTGGTGCCGATGCAATTATTGCTCAAGGGGCTGAAGCAGGTGGACATAATGGTTGGTTTTTACCGCGGATGGGTGAGGTGGCCGGCACAATGGCCCTTGTTCCGCGTGTGGTTGATACCGTGGATTGTCCGGTGATTGCAGCAGGCGGTATTGCAGACGGGCGTGGTATTGCGGCCGCTTTTGCATTGGGGGCGGCAGGTGTGCAAATTGGTACCGCATTTCTAGCGACACCTGAAAGTGCGGTGAGCGAGGTTCACAAACAGACAGTGGCCGCGGCCACCGGTGATGATACGCAATTCAGCCAGGCTTTTTCCGGTCGCGACGCACGTACTATTGTTAATGATTATTCCCGTGCAATGCAGACGGTAACTAACTGGCCAGATTTTCCTTTAATGAATACGCTAACGGCCCCATTAAGGTCAGCTTCTGCCAATGCAAAGCGCCCTGATGCAGTGTCTTTATGGGCCGGGCAAGGGGCCGGGTTGGTGGGCGCAAGTACCACCCGTGCAGTCTTTGAAAATCTGGTAAAACAGGCGCAGGCGATTTTAAGTTAAAATATAGCACCAAGTATATTGGTTAATGCTTGTCATATGAAAATGTTCCCATAATGCTGCGTTAACGCAAACGATATCTGGACCGATCCGATGAAGTCATATCCATATTGGTGGGAACATGCCCCACGCGAAACCTCTAACCCTATAGTCCCGCCTAACAAAGTTGATGTCGCCATTATAGGTGCTGGCTTTAGCGGCTTAAGCGCAGCCCTTGTTCTGGCGCGTGCGGGCTTGAAAGTTGTCGTATTTGAAGCTGGACAATTAGGTGAAGGCGCCAGTTCCAGAAATGGTGGCATGGTTGGCCCCAGCTTTCACAAACTGGGTGTTTCTGGCCTAAAGGCCAAATACGGCGATGCTAAAACCAGCGAGATTTTGCGTGAAAGTGTTGGTTTCGTTGATTTCATGGACGATTTTCTGAAGAAAGAAAAAATTGACGCTGAGTTTGCCCGCAAAGGCCGGTTTCGCGGGGCGTTGAAGCCTGCGCATTTTGACAATCTGGTGGAACAGCTCGAATTACTGCGCGATACATGCGGTGTCAGTGGTGCAATTATACCAAAGGCCGATCAGGCAAGCGAGACTGGTTCAAACCAGTTTCATGGTGGTGTGGTCTACGATATGGACGCAGGCCTGCATCCGGCAAAATATCATAATGGTTTGATTGCTAACGTCCGTGCGGCAGGCGTGAGCATTTTGGCTCATTCGCCGGTGAATGACATTGAAAAAAGTAATGGCGGTTATACCCTTACAAGCCCGCTTGGGAAAACCCGCGCTGAGCGTGTGGCCATCTGCACGAACGGTTACACAGGGCCGCAGTTTCCCTACCAGAGACGCCGCATACTGCCTTTGCGCAGTGCGATGATTGCAACCGAGGAACTGGCGCCAGAGCTGATCAAGCGGTTGATGCCCAAAGGGCGCATGTATGGCGACAGCCGCCGGATTGTTGCCTATTATAGGCAATCTCCTGACGGTAAACGAATTTTGTTTGGCGGGCGTGCAACTGGTATAAAAGACAATCCGGCCAAGAATGCGCAACAATTGCAAAGTTCTATGCACAAGATTTATCCTGAACTGAAAGGCACACAGATCAGCCATGTCTGGTCTGGTCTTGTAGCCTACACATTTGATCATGCGCCGCATCTGGGCCAGCATAATGGCCTGTATTTTGCTATGGGCTATTGCGGGTCAGGAGTGGCCAGATCGACTTACTTTGGCCAAAAACTTGGTTATAAAATGCTGGATCAGGAAGAAAAAGGCCGTACTGCCTTTGACGATCTAGCATTTGAAACCAAGCCACTATATTCGGGAAATCCGTGGTTTATGCCAATGCTGTTAAACTGGCACCGTGTGGCAGACCGTTTGGGTCTTTAACTTAGCTGCTTTTCAAGCCAGCCAAGGGTATTGCTGGCTTGAATTATAATTGGGGCTGACCCAGAATAAAAGCAATATCAGGACCGGGCGACAGGTTCAGCAAAACGGCTGCAGTCAGGAATGTGGTCCAGTGAAGAAGCGAATAATCAAACATACAGATTTTGTGCCTTTGTCTGTATTATTTGTCAATTCAGGAATAATGATGATGTGTGTAACACTTTATGATGCTGCCTTTAAAAGCAATTCAAGCGCAAAGTGAGCCGATTTTTCGCGTACATTTTCGCGTCCGATTGATCCAAACTCTTTGGTCAAACTGTAAGTTTTTACGCCCTTTTGGGCCACAGCAAAACATACGCGACCCTCAGGTTTATACTCGGACGGGCCGGGGCCTGCGACACCTGTGATAGAGACCGTTAAGCTGACACCAGAGGCGTATAATGCGCCTGCTGCCATTTCCGTCGCAACCTGTTCAGAAATAGCCCCATATGCTTCAAGTGTTGTAGGTAATACGCCAAGCATTTCATATTTTGAGGTATTCGAATAAGTGATATACCCACGGTCGACGACATCCGATGAACCTGCAATGCTAGTTAAGGCTGCAGTAACCATCCCGCCAGTACAGCTTTCTGCGGTGGCTAATGTCCAGCCATGTGCCCGGCATGCCGACAAGACCTGACTTGCCAACGTCTTCATTATACTGTCATCCCGTGATATAATCCGGCAAGTATCATCGTGGCGATTGCGGCAAAAGTACCTGCAAGCACATCATCAAACATAACGCCAAAAGCAGTTTCTTTTTTGTCAGCCCAACTGATTGGCCAGGGTTTGTAAATATCAAATAGGCGAAAGAAGATAAACCCAGCAATCAGTGCCGGCCATATCAAGGGCAAATCGTGGCGTGTGAATATATAAGAGGCTGGCAACAGAGTGATCCATTGACCTGCAACCTCATCAATTACGATCTCGCCGGGGTCGTGGTTTTTTTTGCCTGCAGTCTCTTGCGCGGTTGCCCACCAACCGACGAAAAATACAATTATTGAGGCGCTAAGTAATGCGTAAAATCCACCCCAGTTATGCAAGATTATGGCAAAGGGCAGGGCGGCAAGTGAGCCCCATGTGCCGGGGGCTTTGGGCAAAAGGCCCGTGTAGAAAAACGTTGAGATCAGTTTGCTCATATCTTCACCAATGTTGCTGTGGCTTGGGCGGCAATGCCTTCACCACGTCCGGTAAAGCCAAGTTTTTCGGATGTGGTGGCTTTGACACTGATGCGATCAAAATCAACGCTGGTTATTTCCGCCAATGCCTGGCGCATGGCGGCGGCATGGGGGCCTATTTTGGGTTGCTCGCAGATTAAAGTGCAATCAATGTTTGATATATAAAATCCTTTAGCAGCAGTTACTTCAACGGATTTCTTAAGGAAGATATCCGAAGCGGCACCTTTCCATTGTGGGTCAGATGGAGGAAACCACTGGCCGATGTCACCTTGACTGATTGCGCCAAAAATAGCGTCGGTAATCGCGTGCATGCCTACATCAGCATCCGAGTGGCCGATCAGGCCACGGTCAAACGGGATTTTTATACCGCACAGGATCACATGATCTCCAGTGCCCAGTTTGTGCACATCAAACCCGTTTCCAACCCGTATATCCATTGTATTCCCCAGCAGTCTGGTGGCCAAAGCAAAATCCTCGGGCCGTGTTACTTTCAGGTTCAGCTCTGACCCCAGAACCGCCACAACGTCAAGACCTGCAATGCGGGCCAACGCGACATCGTCGTCTGCGGCATGGGTTGCTGCCTCATGTGCTGCCAGAATATCGCTCAAATGAAACGCTTGCGGGGTTTGGCCGCGCCAAAACGTGTCACGGGGTTGTGCGTTTAAAGCTTTTTCATCAACCACTTGCCAAAGCGCATCTGTAACCGGCAGGGCAAGAAATGCCGCACGGTTGCTATCCAGCGCATCGATCACCCGTTCCAATGCGTCCAGTGGTAAAAGTGGTCGGGCCCCGTCATGGATGAAAACTTGATCACCGTTACAGGCGCGCAACCCGTTCAAGGCGGATGCGCTACGGGTATCAGCACCAAAGACGGGGGGCTGTAAGCGGGTGTCAGATATATCACTAATGCATTGATTGTAATTATCAATATCATCTGGATGAATGACAACCCGCACCGCATCTATGCGCTCACTGGCCAAAATAGCACGAATACTGTGGCGCAAAATGGGTTCACTTGCAAGGGTACGGTATTGTTTGGGCAAGTCCCCCCCCGCGCGGGTTCCACGCCCTGCGGCCAATATCAAACCTGTGCGCTTCATTGGACTTATCCCTTGTCGACTGGCGTATTGCAGAGTTGATAAAACAGCGGTATGAGAGTGTTTGCATAAGGATTAGGCATGTCGTCCATTCTGATTGAAAATAAGGCACTATCACCGGCTGTGTTTCTAGCTCCTTTAGCTGGTATCACAGATTTACCGTTTCGTAACCTCGTATCTAGCTTCGGGGCAGGTTTAGTGGTGTCAGAAATGGTTGCATCACAAGAAATGGTGCAGGCGCGGCCTTCAACCCGGGCGCGTGCGGAACTGGGGTTCGGGACACAAAATACCGCGGTACAAATCGCCGGGCGGGATGCATACTGGATGGCAGAATGTGCTAAGATGTGCGCCGATAACGGGGCCAAGATCATCGATATTAATATGGGCTGTCCGTCAAAAACTGTAACACATGGGCAATCCGGCTCAGCCCTGATGAAAACACCTGATTTTGCACTGTCCTTGATTGAGGCAGTTGTTAAAGCGGTTGACGTACCAGTAACGTTGAAAACCCGCCTTGGCTGGGATGATGATTTACTGAATGCACCTGATATTGCGCGCAGAGCGCAGGGTGCAGGGGTGCAGATGGTAACAATTCACGGGCGAACCCGCTGTCAGTTCTACAAAGGCCAAGCAGACTGGGCCGCGATTGCTGCGGTGAAGGATACGGTTGATATTCCAGTGATAGCTAATGGCGATATTGTGGACACAAATAGTGCCAGGCTGGCCTTGGCACAATCGGATGCCGATGGCGTTATGGTCGGGCGCGGTGCGCAGGGGCGGCCTTGGGTATTGGCACAGATTGCACATGATATTTTGGGAGGTGATGCGCCTAATATACCAAAAGATAAAGAATTAATAGATTTAATATCAACTCATTACGAAGCAATGCTAAGCTTCTATGGTGTTGATCTTGGAAGCCGTGTATCGCGCAAGCATTTGGGGTGGTATATGGATGATATGGGAACATCACGCAGTTTACGACGTGCTATTCAAACAGAGAAAAACACTGATGTGGTGTTAACGTTCATTGCCCGCCTTTTGGACGATCAAGAGGCTGCGGCATGAGCCAGAAAACGTATGAGAATGTATGGGATGCCTTGCCATTTCCTGCCTTTGTTGTTAGTTCCAAGGCTGAAATTACCCATGCAAACGCCACGGCGGAACAGTTGGTATCGACATCGCAAAGACAGATGGAGAATAAGCCTCTGGCACAGTTTTTTCGGGAAAATTCGATTGTTGTCAGTACGGTTAAGCAAGCGATAAAAGGCAAGGGTTCTGTCAGCCAGTACAATGTGGATGTGGCCATAACTGACAGGGTGACGGCAACTTGCAATGTTTTTGTCAGCTTCCTTAATACGGTGCAAACTGATTTGTTGTTGCTGGTACAGCCCACAGGTCTTGCCCAAAAAATGAGCCAATCTTTAACCAATTTATCTGCAGCCCGCTCGGTTACTGCAATGGCTGCTATGTTGGCCCATGAAATTCGTAATCCATTGGCGGGAATTTCCGGTGCGGCACAGCTTCTGGCAATGAATGCCAATGATGAGGATGTTGAATTGGCCGATATGATCGGCCAGGAAACCCGACGTATCGGGAAGCTTGTGGACCGGGTTGAACATTTTGGCGATCAAGGGCCAATGAACCCAAGGCCAGTAAATATCCACGATGTTTTAGACCGTGCGCGGGTGGCAGCAGAAGCGGGGCATGCCGCCGGTGTAACGTTTCGCTTGGACTATGATCCATCCCTGCCAGAGGTCTCAGGAGATGCTGATCAGTTATTGCAAGTCTTTCAAAACATTTTAAAAAATGCAGCTGAGGCGGTGGCCGGTAAACGCGGTGAGATTACCATACGCAGCTTATATAATTCTGGGGTGAAGCTGGCAATGCAAGGCAATAAGACGCAAAACCTGCCATTGCAAATTGAAATAATTGATAATGGCCGTGGCATACCAGATAACCTGATTTCCGAGATTTTTGACCCGTTTGTAAGTTCAAAATCAAATGGCACCGGATTGGGCTTGTCGCTTGTATCCAAGATAATTGCAGCACATGGCGGTTTGGTTGAATGCACCAGTCGTGAAGGGCGCACGGTTTTTTCTGTACGCTTGCCCGTGTGGCGGATGAAAAAGGAGAGTATTTAGATGGATGGCACTGTAATTGTCGCCGATGATGACCGTACGATCCGCACGGTTTTAACCCAAGCATTTACGCGGGCAGGCTGTAAAGTGCGTTCGACCGGAAACATCGCCACTTTATGGCGTTGGGTGGAAGAGGGCGAGGGTGATGTGGTGATTTCGGATGTGATGATGCCTGACGGTAACGGGTTGGATTTGCTACCGCAAATCCACAAGAAACGGCCCCATTTACCGGTGATTATCATATCGGCGCAAAATACAGTGATGACGGCGATTAAGGCATCTGAATTGGGTGCTTATGATTATTTACCAAAACCAATTGATTTAAAAGAACTTTTATCCAAAACCAGCCGTGCGTTAAGTCAAACCTCTACATCTGCACCTGCAGTTTCCACAGTGAAAACAGAGGGGCAAAGCCTGCCGCTTGTGGGTAGCTCACCTGCCATGCAAGAGGTTTATCGCGTGGTGGCGCGGGTGTTGAATACAGACCTGAATGTGATGATAACCGGGGAAAGCGGTGCCGGCAAAAACCTGCTTGCGCAAACCTTGCATGATCTTGGTGATCGCGGGGTGGCGCCATTGGTGACAATATCTTCGGCCTCTGCGACGCCAGAGCGGGTGGAACAGATATTGTGCGATGAGAACCAGACGCCGCATGGATCGACCATTTATCTGGATGAAATTGCACAAATGTCGATTGAAAGCCAACTTCAACTACTTGATATGATGCAATTTCCGATGGTTCTGGACAAGAATTTGCGATATATTTCATCAACACAAGTGCCACTTACAGATCTGATCAATGAGGGTATGTTTCGAGAGGATTTATTCTATCGCTTAAGTGTGATGCCGATATCACTGCCAGCCTTACGTGATCATATTGATGATATTTCCGAACTGACAATTTATTTTCTGCAAAAGTTGGCCGCTGAAGGTCAGACGATGAAGAGTATTGACAGTAAAGCCTTGGACCATATGCGCAAGGCGCTTTGGCCGGGCAATGTGCGTGAGTTGCAGAATTTTGTACAACGTATTGCGGTGTTATGCCCTGAAGAGAAAATCACGGCGCAATTTGTTGACGAAATGTTGATGCAAATGCCCAAAGCCAAACCTGAAGCAGCTTCTTTGGCCGGTGATAAGTTATCTTCAGCGATTGAAATTCATCTGAAACGTTATTTTGACCTACATGGTGATCAGCAACCACCACCGGGCCTTTACAATCGGATTTTGCGAGAAGTGGAATTACCACTTATTGCGCTTAGTTTGTCTGCAACGCGGGGAAATCAGATCAAAACGGCTGAATTATTGGGCATAAATCGTAATACTTTGCGAAAAAAGATAAATGAGCTCGATATTAAGGTGACACGCACAAAGAAAATGATGTAAAAACGCCACAGTAACCATATTAGCAGTGGAACGACTCGGGCAGAATGCGAAAGTTTCAACTTATACATATACTAGATCGGCTAAATAGCTGGCGCAAACGTCGACGGGTGCAAACCGCCCTGACGTTTACGCTTGTTGCTCTTGGCCCTTTATTGCTGTTGATCACTATTCTTGTTCTAAACCGTTTCGGCAACCAGATAGCGCCTGGCTTGTTACGTGGCATTCTGTTGTCCGATTTTGTTTATGTTTTGTTAATCGGGGTTTTGGTTGCGCAACGCATCATTCAGATGATCGCTGCAAGGCGCGCAAAATCTGCAGGTTCCAGACTGCACATGCGTCTGAGTGCTGTTTTTGCGCTGGTGGCGTTTATTCCCACCGTATTGGTAGCGGTTTTCGCCACTGTAACCCTAAATGTTGGCTTAGAGGGTTGGTTTTCTGATCGAGTGCGCAATGCGGTTGGTACATCTTTATCAGCTGCTGAAGCTTATGAAGCGGAACAACGCGATGATTTGATTGAAGACGTTACATTTTTAAGCAATTATCTAATCCAACAGAAACGCCGTAAAGCGTTTATGGATACCAGCGAAATCCGTGACGCGGTGATAATGGGCCAATCGCTAATCCAGCGTGGCCTGAAAGAAGCTTACATCATTGATAGCGGTGCCGAACTTATTGCACGTGGTGATAAAAGCTATCTGTTTGATTTCGAGACCCCAGAGACACCAGATTTTGATGCTGCGGTTGATGGCACCCCAGCAATTATTCAAGACTGGGAAAATAACGAATTTCGCGCACTTGTAAAACTACCCAATTACTTGGATCACTTCTTATTAGTGTCGCGTAGCGTTGATGGTGAGATATTAACTTTATTGGATGAAACCAAGGAAACGGCCAAGCTTTATAATCAGTTGGAAAGTGAACGCGGCAAATTATTGTTTGATCTGGGGCTGATCTATCTGGGCTTTGCATTCTTTGTTATCTTGTCTGCGATCTGGTTGGGTCTGTGGTTTGCTGAACGGTTAGCGCGCCCGGTTGGCAAACTTGCGGGTGCGGCGCAACGTGTTGGTGCCGGAGACTTGACTGTGCGGGTCAAAGAGGAAGCGGGCGATGATGAAATTGCCATGCTGGGCCGCATTTTTAACCGTATGACCCAGCAGGTAAAACGACAGCGCGATGATTTGGTAGAGGCGAATACACGTACCGAAAAACGCCGTCGTTTGTTTGATAGTGTGCTGACCGGAGTTTCGACAGGTGTGATTGGGTTGAATCCAACGGGGCGCATTGAAGTGTTTAATGCTGCGGCCGCTAAAGTACTGGAAGTGGACAAAGATAAGGTCATGGGACAACGCCTGTCTATGGTCGTGCCTGAGTTTTCAAAGTTGTTTGAACAGTCGCAGGCAAAAACCAATTTGACACGCCAAGATGAGATCAGTTTGACCCGTGCGGGTAATGCAGAGATTTTACTTGTGCGTATAACGGCGCGTGTAACAGATGGTGAGGCATTGGAAGGTTATGTTGTCACTTTTGACGATGTTACCGATCTAGTGTCTGCCCAGCGCATGGCTGCCTGGGGGGATGTGGCGCGACGTATTGCACATGAGATTAAAAACCCGCTGACGCCGATTCAGTTGTCTGCTGAACGTATGGCCCGCAAGTTTGCGCCGCTTGTCGGGGATCAGGCTGAAATGTTAGAGCAATATACCGGGGTGATTATCCGCCAGACAAATGATCTGCGCCGCATTGTCGACGAGTTTTCCAAATTCGCCCGTATGCCGGAGCCGGAACGGCGGTTGGAAAATCTGTCTGAACTTATTAAAGATGCGGTTTTATTGCAACAAAATGCACGCGAAGATATTGATATAAAACTTAAAAATACACGTAAACCGCTTTCAAGCGAAATTGACAGCACGATGATTACGCAAGCTTTGACCAATCTGATCAAGAACGCGGGCGAAGCAATTGACAGTTTTGTCTCTGCGCATGGCAAAGACGGGTATGCGCCTGAAATCCGCATTCTTGTGGACAGCATCGATCAGGCAACCGTGATCCGCATACAAGATAATGGTATAGGCCTGCCGAAAGAACAACGATCGCGTTTGTTTGAGCCTTATGTGACCAATCGTGAAAACGGCACCGGTCTGGGTTTGCCAATTGTGAAGAAAATAATCGAAGAACATGGCGGCACGCTGGAATTGTGTGATGCCCCGAAATTCAAAGGAAACGCTCATGTGGGGGCGATGGCAAAAATTACTTTGCCGATTGTAAGTCAAGATCAAAAAGACCACCCGAAAGCGAAGGTGGCGTAATGATAAAAGGAAGTAGTATGGGTGATATTCTTGTAGTAGATGACGAAAAAGACATTCGGGAACTGGTATCGGATATTTTGGTGGATGAAGGCTATTCAACGCGGCTTGCCAAGGATTCAGATGAAGCGTTTGGGGCAATAAATGCGGATGCACCTGATCTGATTATTCTGGATATCTGGCTAAAGGAAAGCAAACTGGATGGCATTGATATTTTAAAAGTCGTGCGCCGTGATAACCCCGATATTCCGATTGTGATTATTTCAGGCCACGGCAATATTGAAATTGCGGTGGCGGCCATCAAACAGGGTGCTTATGATTTCATTCAGAAGCCTTTCAATATAGATCAGCTAATGGTGGTTATTTCGCGGGCGATGGAAACGTCACGGTTGCGACGTGAAAATGCGACTTTGAAAGTACGTGATGTGACCTCTTCAACCATGGTTGGCGATAGCCCTGTTTTTAAAGCACTAAAATCCCAACTTGATAAAGTCACTAAGACCAATGCGCGGGTAATGCTGACAGGGCAATCTGGTGCAGGTAAAGAGGTTGCCGCGCGTTATATTCATGCCAACTCGGACAGAGATAAGGCACCGTTTGTATCTGTGAGCTCTGCCACTATAGAGCCAGAACGCATGGAAGAAGTGTTGTTTGGTCGTGAAACAACTGAACGTGGCCATGAACCGGGGTTGCTGGAACAGGCGCATGGTGGATTCGTATTTTTTGATGAGGTGGCAGACATGCCGGTTGGCACCCAATCCAAGATTTTACGGGTTCTGGTGGATCAACAGTTCACCCGTGTTGGCGGTTCTGATAAAGTGCGGGTCGATATCCGAGTGGTCTCGGCCACGAATAAAGATTTGCGCACTGAAATTTCCAAGGGTAACTTTCGTGAAGAATTATATCATCGGCTGAATGTTGTACCAATTGAAGTGCCAACTTTGGAAGACCGGCGCGAAGATATTCCGCTCATTGCCAAGCATTTTATTGCAGAGCTGCACAAAAACCAAGGTTTGCCGATGCGTAACCTGTCAGAAGAAACCATTGCAATGCTGCAAACCATGGCCTGGCCTGGAAATATACGCCAATTACGCAATATTATTGAACGCGTGCTGATCCTTGGGGCTGATATTGGGGATATTCTACCTAATGAACTGCCTAATAATAACATTGAGGAAAATGATAATGGCTCTGTGTCAAAATCTTTTGCAATGCTGCCATTGCGCGAAGCCCGTGAGATGTTTGAGCGTGATTACCTTATGGCCCAGATTAATCGGTTTGGCGGCAATATTTCGAAAACCGCCAATTTTGTGGGGATGGAAAGATCGGCCCTTCATCGCAAACTGAAATCTCTTAATGTAATCACGACGAATAAATCTGGTACACGTATAGCAGAGCTTGATGATATTGCAGACGACGAATAAATATTGACCATGGGTGGTGAATTTGCGAAATTTACGATTGTGCGCATGCTTCGCGCCGTAATCAGGAGGCCGGAATGAAGGTCATCATATGTGGTGCGGGTCAAGTTGGCTGGCAAATTGCCCGTCATTTGTCATCAGAGAACAATGATGTGACGGTTGTTGACAACAATGCCGAGTTGGTTGCGCGGGCAACCGACACGCTGGACGTGGGCGGTGTTACTGGGTTTGCGTCTTATCCTGATGTCTTGGCACGGGCAGGGGCCAATGATGCTGATATGATCATTGCGGCTACGTTTTCTGATGAGGTTAACATGGTGACCTGTCAGGTGGCCCATTCGGTGTTTTCCATTCCACGCAAAATTGCCCGCCTGCGATCACAGTCTTATCTGGATGTGATTTACTCTGATCTGTACCAACGCGACCATCTACCGATTGATGTGGTTATTTCACCTGAAATGGAAGTCGCAAAAACCGCTTTGCAACAAATTGAACATCCGTCTACCTTTGATATTGAACCGTTTTTAGATGCCAAGGCCCAGTTGATCGGGATTGAACTGGATGAAGACTGTCCTGTGCTTAATACCCCGTTGCGCCAATTGTCTGAACTGTTTTCAACGTTGCGTGCTGTGGTTGTCGGGATCCGTCGTAAAGGCCGCCTGTTTGCGCCAAACCCAGAGGATCAGCTGTATTCCAACGATCAGATATATGTCCTTATTCACAGTGACGATCTGACACGCGGTCTTGAGGTTTTTGGAAAAACTGTCAAAAAACGCGAACGTGTAATTATTCTGGGCGGTGGTAATGTAGGCCTGCGTGTGGCGATGACGCTGGAAAAAAGCAGTGACCGTGTACGGGTTAAGATGATTGAGAAAAGCCGGGAATGTGCAGAACGTGCAGCTGATGCACTGGTGCGCACGATTGTTCTGCATGGTGATGGCCTGGATATGGAAATGTTGCATGAGGCAAATATCACGCAGGCAGATGCGGTTCTGGCTTTGACCTCTGACGATAAAACCAATTTATTAGGTTGCACACGCGCCAAGGCGGCAGGGGTTCCTATGACTGTGGCTTTGGTCAATGATCCGTCGCTGACGGAACTGAAAGACCCATTGGGTATAGATGTTTTCATCAATCCGCGCGCAACAACCGTATCATCCATCTTGCGCCATATCCGCCATGGCGGGGTAAAAGAGGTTTACTCGATTGGTGATGCTGAAGCGGAAGTGATTGAAGCACTGGTCCTAAACAGTGCTCCTATTGCGGGGATGAAAGTTCGTGACATTGATTTTCCGGAAGGTGCGTTATTAGGCATCGTACAAAAAGGCACAGAGGTTATCCGCCCGAATGGCGACACCAAAATTGAAGATGGTGACACAGTGGTTATTTTTTGTTTATCAGAGGATGTTCCAAAAGTGGAAATACTGTTTCAAGTTCAAGTAGATTTTTTCTAAGACTATGAAATGGCTAGAGGATTTTCCGTTCTTTGTCATTTTAATGGGCCTGTCTTGCATTGCAATGTATTTACCTATGATGCATGCGATACGCCTAGAGGACTGGCTGACAGCCCGGACATTCTTTTACAATGGAACCTTTTTATCTGTTGTGACAGCAATTGTGGGCATAGCCTCACGCAAACAAGCCAAAGGGGCCTCAGCGGTTACGCACTTGCTGACCATGCTGGGTGCATATGCGATATTGCCAATTTTTTTGGCAATGCCGATGGCGCATCTGGTTAAAAGCATCTCATTCTTTCACGCCTATTTTGAAATGTTATCAAGCCTGACCACCACTGGGGCTACACTGTTTGATAATCCAAAATCAATTTCAGAACCTTTACACCTGTGGCGCGCATTGGTTGGTTGGCTTGGCGGATTTATGATACTGGTCGTTGCAATGGCGATATTTGCCCCATTGAATATGGGCGGGTTTGAGATTTATGCGCTTCAACGGCATCGCAAAGTTGCTGTTTCACGGATGCAAAAAGCCGAAGTTTCAGAGCGTTTAAACCGATTTTCCACACAAATTTTTCCGATATATTTTATGCTCACCTCAGTGTTGGCTATTGTCTTAATTTTTCTTGGCGAACGCGTTTTAGTGGCGGTCAGTCATGCCATGGCAATATTATCCACCAGCGGGATATCCCCTGTGGGCGGGTTAATAGGTACGCAGGGCGGATTTGTTGCTGAACTTGTGATGTTCCTCTTCCTATCCTTTGCAATATCCCGAAATACGTTTTTACCCGGACGTGAGCATGAGAACTGGCAAGTTATCAAACAAGACAAAGAAATCACACAAGCTTTACTATGCATTGTTATAATTCCCTTGTTGTTGTTCATCAGGCATTGGTCTGGGGCAATCGTGTTAAACGAACAACCCGATGGCCTGTCTGCGATTGCATCGCTTTGGGGCAGTGTCTTTACGGTATTGTCATATCTGACAACAACAGGTTTTGTCAGCCAATCGTGGGAAGCATCACAAAGCTGGTCGGGCATGAATACGCCGGGCTTGATATTTATCGGACTGGCATCTTTAGGCGGTGGCGTTGCCACAACCGCGGGCGGGATCAAACTTTTGCGTATATATGCGCTTTATAAACACGGGCTGCGGGAAATGGAGCGATTAAGCTTTCCAAGTTCGGTTGCGGGTGCAGGTGGGCAACGGGGCCGTTCTATCCGGCGCGAAGGGGCTTTTGTTGCCTGGATATTCCTGATGGTTTTTGTGCTGACATTGGGGGTGATAATGCTGGCGCTGACTTTAACCGGCATTGACTTCGTGGATGCTTTGGCTTTTGCGGTTGCAGGATTAAGCACAACCGGCCCCTTAGTTCACATTGCGATTGAAAACGGGGCAAGTTACGCGCAGCTTCCAGATGGTGCGAAAGCAATCCTCTGTGTGGCGATGATTCTTGGACGACTGGAAACCGTAGCTGTTATTGCGCTGTTCAACCCGAATTACTGGCGTTAAAGGCACATTCGTGTCCAAAAAGTAAAGAATATAACCTGTTTGCACTGGCTAATCTGAAATTGCTGTCTAGTATCACGCGGATAAAAAGAAACTGTCTGCGCAAATGCAGGCCAATAATGAAAGCTGGGACAAATGGCTGCCGATAATGCAAACTTGCAGGATGCATTCCTGAATAATGTGCGTAAAGAAAAAAACTCTGTAACTGTCTTTTTGATCAATGGGGTAAAATTGCAAGGGGTTATCACTTGGTTTGACAACTTTTGCATTCTGCTGCGCCGTGATGGCCAATCACAACTGGTTTATAAACATGCGGTATCAACGATTATGCCTGCACAACCCGTTGTATTATACGATGGAGACGGAGCATAGGCGCTTTAGAGACCCGCGTTAGCGTTCTACATCCCGATATTCGCAACATTGATAACCGCAGAACAGCGCAGCATTCGCTGGATGAGGCGGTGTCTTTGGCACATGCTTTGGGATTGGACGTTGCACATGAACTGGTTGTGCCGTTGCGTAAGCCGCAGGCAGGCCTGTTATTCGGTAAGGGTAAACTGGAAGAACTTGCCGCTATTTTTGAAGCTGAAGATATTGGGCTGGTCATTATCGATGGGCCTGTAACGCCAATTCAACAACGCAACTTGGAAAAGCAATGGGATGTGAGAATACTAGATCGCACTGGGCTTATACTTGAAATTTTTGGGGATCGCGCGGCCACCCGTGAAGGTGTGTTGCAGGTCGATCTGGCGGCACTATCTTACCAAAAAACCCGCCTTGTGCGCAGTTGGACACACCTGGAACGCCAGCGTGGCGGTCTTAGTTTTGTCGGTGGTTCTGGTGAAAGCCAATTAGAGTCTGATCGGCGTGCGATTGATGATGCGATTGTGCGTCTGAAACGGCAATTAGCCAAAGTTGTTAAAACCCGCACCTTGCACCGTGATGCACGTAAAAAAATACCGTACCCGATTGTTGCTTTGGTTGGCTATACCAATGCGGGAAAATCAACTATATTCAACCACATAACAGGTGCTTCTGCGCTGGCGAAAGATATGCTTTTCGCAACTCTTGACCCTACAATGCGGGCGGTCAAACTACCCTCTGGCCGCGATATTATCTTGTCCGATACAGTTGGGTTTATTTCTGATTTACCGACTGAGTTGGTTGCTGCTTTTCGCGCGACCCTGGAAGAAGTGCTGGACGCTGATTTGATCTTGCATGTGCGCGATATTGCCCATCCTGAAACTGAAGAACAAGCCAAAGATGTACTGGATATTCTGGATAAGCTTGGCATTAAAGAAGAAGCACAACAATCCATTATTGATATCTGGAACAAAATTGATGTGTTGGATGCGGATAAGCGGGATCCGCTGATGACCATTGCACAGCGCAGTGAAAAAACTGTGGCGACCTCGGCTTTGACCGGGGTGGGTATTGATCAGTTGATGTATACGATTGAACAGAACCTGGAAGAACCTACGGTTACAGAAAAAGTAAAACTTGCCTTTTCAGAAGGCAAGCGTCGTGCGTGGTTGTTTGATCATAATGTTGTTGATGCAGAAGAACAGATAGATATTGGGTTTGAGGTTACTGTGACCTGGAACGCAAAGCTATCTGCACAGTTTCAAAAAATCTAAGGGGCGGTTATAGGGCTTAAGGTTGTTACACCAACGGCTCCGCCACGGGCCAATTGAGGATCAAGCGACATTGGGATATATTCACCCCGACGCCAAAGCTGCGCCAGATCATCATAGTGTTCAGAGAGCGGGTGGCCGGACTGGCCTGTTGAGATAATGTAAACTGAACTGTCTGGATCAGCAAAATCTACCACCGCACGAAAGCCAGCAGCATGAACGTTTGCATAAGGTGTTTTGCCTGTACTGGACATTCGCGCGCGTTGCAAAGTATTGTCGCCACCGCTGGTTTCTTGCCGGATATTTACCAACCAGCTGAGAAGTGGAATTTTGCCCAGTACCTCATGATCCTGATGCGCCAAGTGGGCTTGCCCCCAACGCCAGTTTTCAACATGTGGTCCATATTTTTCACTTAGTTCCAACAATGCATCATCCAATGACATGCGGGCAATATCCGTGCAGGTTTCAATCCGGCTGGAGGGGCGAATATCACACCATTGCGCGGCGCCATTCATATTGCGAAACACGCGTTCAATAAAGACAGGGTCAGGGCGTGGAAATTTTTCTAACAACGGACCTAATTCGTCTGATGCTAAACGTCGTTGTAGATTGCGAAGCCATGCGGCAAAAATCAACGGTTCGGGCAAGTGCTGATCCATCTCACCATTCCAGCTTGCCAACAGTTCTAGTGCGGTTTGTTGCATGTATTCAGGGGTTCCCACTGGGGCCTTTGCGCTGGAAAACCACAGTTCGCGGGCGATCAGGGGCAGTATTGAGCGTGCGGTGTATGACACCGTATCATTTTGCGCTTCAATAAAGCTTTCACGGGTATGTACTGCAGGCGTGTTCAGAAGTTTTGCCAAACGGTTTATACGTTGGGTATCACCCCATAAGTAGCTGAAATGGTTTGGGAAAGCTTCATCTGTAAGCTTGTTGTTAGTATTGACGACAATGCCGCTATCAGGGTTTTCCACAGAAGGGTTTGTGTCAAAGTCAAAATAACCCTGCCAACGGTTTCGTGTTAGCCATCCTTGGGATGGAATACGTCCCAAACTGGTATGATCCGGATTGCGTTTGGGCATTTTTCCGATGGTTAACAATGCAATCCCGTTTTTATCTGCCAGAACAAGGTTTTGTGAAGGCGCTGTGAAATTACGTGCGGCTTTGCGGGCCTGCAGTATCGATTTTGAATGCATCAACTCCATAGCCGCTGTCATCGTGGTATCATTAAACTCAAGGGCGGCCCATCGCAGAGATGTGACATGCCCTGTCGGGGTGATTGTGCCTAATGCGTAATGTTCGCCAGGAATAACCGGGCCGTTTTCTGTGTAACGCATCTTTACTGTGCGGCTGACCCCATCTTTGACATTGATGATGACACTTCTGGTTTTGAACGGTTTATATCCTGTGGGGGTCAGGTATTCTTCTGGGTTATCAGGGTTCAGTTTTTCAATATAGACATCAAGATTATCCATATAGGAACTGGTAACCCCCCAAGCCAAATCATTGGATCGCCCGGCTAAAACAACAGGGATACCGGGGATTGTGGCCCCAATGACGCCACCTTGTTCAAACTCTAGACGTGCCAGCATCCATATTGAAGGTGCTGTCAGTCCAAGATGGGGGTCAGTGGCTAAAATCGGGGCATTGGCCGCCGCACGATGGGCTTGAACAGCCCAAGCGTTTGAGGCTCCAGCCATGCCAGCAGGGCGGATCGGGTCTAATGGATCATCGAGCTTTTGGGCAATCTGGGATTGCATCTTTGTATTTGGAAATAACTGGGCAAAACCCGGCAGGCTTAATACTCCGGATCCGGGGGCATCGGGCATTATGTCTTGCAGCAGATCAGTCCCGACGCTTAGCGATACTTGTGCTCTTAAAATTTCATTTTTCAGATTACTGTCCAGCTGCAGTGCCATCAGGCGTATAATGGCTAGGCTGTCAGTAGGGGTCCAGGGAGCTAAATTATTTGAAAACAAAAAGAATTCTGGCGCGCCGCGCCCCAAAGCTTGCTTATTGACGGTTCGCAACCACGCGTTCACGCCCTGAGCATAGGCAGTCAGGGCATCTTTGGTTGTATCTGTCTGATATTTATAAGATTCTTGTGCAAGCGTGTGTAGGTTTAGCCTGCGAATAAATGTATCAATATTTAAAGTGCGCTCCCCAAAAATTTCAGACAGTCGCCCCTGTGCTGTGCGCCGCAACATGGTCATTTGCCATAAGCGATCTTGTGCATGTACAAAGCCAAGGCTGAAATAGACATCACGGTCAGATGCACCAAAAATATGGGGCACATTATTGGTGTCACGCACAATTTCCACAGGGGCCGAAAGATCGGACACTTCATAGGTTGCATTATAGTCGGGTAGAGACCTTACGGCAAAATAATATAGCAACAAGCCGCCCAGAACGGCCAGTATAAACATCACAAAAAAGCTGCGCATCAGCCAACGAAATAAGAAAGCCAAGCTTACCTCCGATAATCCCAGAATGTCCTAACAGCCTGTGCTCTTCGGGGCAATAGAACTGATGATCAAAATGTAAAACAATCTTTGTAATTTAGTAAAAACATGCGTTACAAATAAATAAGGCGGCTTCGCGCCGCCTTTTAAATATTGTATTTAACGCTATCTGATAATCCGGTTGTATTTCGAGCCTTCTAAGGACACGCCAACCAATAGGCCGGCCTGTCCAAAGATCACGCTGTAAACACCATCTCGGATCGTATTGCTGTCCAGACCTGCTGTATCCGCATTGTCAATCAATGTGTATTCAAGATCAGCACCCAGTGTCCAGCCGGGTTTGGAGCGGAATTTTTGCAGTGCATTTTCATCCATGAAAAATAAAATTTGTGCGACTTGCTGAACCCCAATTTGCAACCCCCATGACCCTGCAACGATACTATAATAATCGACAGGCGCATTACCTACCAGCAAAGACCCTTCGCCGTATGATCCACCAAAGATCAGTCCGCCTTTGGTAATCTTTGGCATGACCAACATGCCAACAGCCGAGTTTATAAGGGGTGAGGTAAAGGGAATTTCATTTTCCACCTGCCTTACGGCCGCTTCAACATTTGCGTCAATTTTAAAACGTTTACGGCTTTCTGTACCGCCTGCGCATGCGGTGGTCAAAGACGCGCCTGCTGTCGCGATAAAGCCCCGCCGGGTCCAGTTTGTCATAAGGATACTCCTGTAATATGCCTGCTCTATACGGTCTTATGCCGTGTTCTGTGTGCATTTTAGGGTATATTTAGTATGCTGTCATCCTATTACATACGAAATAGGCGTGTTTTTGCTTGAAAATCGCATGATTATAGTTGTTCAGAAAGTTTTTCAGCCACTTCACGTGCGTAATAGGTCAAAATACCCGCACAACCAGCACGTTTAAATGCCACCAGGCTTTCCAGTATGATTTTATCGCGATCGACCCAACCGTTGGCGGAAGCGGCTTCAATCATCGCGTATTCACCGCTGACTTGATAGGCAAACGTTGGTATGTTGAACTCGGATGTTACGCGTTGGCATATGTCCAAATAGGGTTGGCCCGGTTTAATCATGACCATGTCAGCACCCTCATCCAGATCGCGCGCGATCATCCGCATTGCCTCATCTGAATTGGCTGCATCCATCTGGTACGTGTGTTTGCCACCGATCAAAGCACCGGTTGCCCCAACCGCATCACGAAAAGGGCCATAATAGGCTGAGGCGTATTTGGCGGAATAGGCCATAATCGCCACATGGGCGAAATCGTTTTGTTCAAGCGCGCGGCGAATAATGCCAATACGGCCATCCATCATATCAGAGGGGCCAAGAATGTCGGCACCCGCATCCGCATGGGTCAAGGCCTGTCGCTCTAGGATCAACAAGGTTTCATCATTTAAAACTTCGCCGTCGCGCACAATGCCGTCGTGACCGTCCGCATTATAGGGGTCAAGGGCCACGTCCAGCATGATGCCAATATCAGGCACGGCGGCTTTTATAGCACGGGTGGCTTTGTTCACCAGATTGTCGGGGTTATAAGCCTCTTCGCAAGATGATGTTTTCAGATTGGCTGGTGTATACGGAAACAGGGCAACAACAGGAATACCCAGATTAGCTGCATCATTGGCAGCAATCACGGCCCGATCAATGGTCAGGCGTTCCACGCCGGGCATTGAAGCTACGGGTTCACAGGCATCCTGACCTTCCATAATGAAGATGGGCCAGATGAAGTCGGCAGGGGTCAACACATTTTCACGTACTAAATCACGCATCCAGTCAGTGCGGCGCAAACGGCGCGGGCGATTGGCGGGGAAGGGGGCGATATTATGTGTCATACCATATCCTAATAAGTTCTTGCCGTCGAATTGCCCAAATTTTGATGCAACTTCAAGGAAAAAGACAAGCTCTTTGTTGGAATCACGCGAATTCCCACGTATGGAGGGGCATAAATATGAATAAGGTGTCTGAATGTATGCAGAAATTATGACCGCAAACGGCTTTAACAACCCGTGGTACTGGTTGCTTGTGGCTGTGGTCTGGGTGCGTGCTATTCAATGGACGCTCGGTATTCCAAGTGACATGATGCGCGCCGCGAAGCGAGGAGATGTTCAGGCCAAGGAAGATGCATTGGCTTTGATGGATATTTATATCCGTGCAACGATACGTGATTTCAATCAGTTTGGTATCGCTTTGGTTCTGCTGACATGTTTTGTCTTGGCTTCTTTTGCGACGATGGGGTTTTGGAATGATGTACCTGTGCTACAAGGTATATCCTTTATCGCCTTTCCAATAACTTTGCTGGGGGCACTTTCTGTGCGGTTGGCATATCGGTTACAAAACCAACCAGTGGAGTGGGAAGATTTATGCCGCATTTATCGCAATCAGCGTTGGATTAAAATGGCCTTGGCGGTTGGGTTTATTTTTAGTTCTATGCTTTGGGCTTTGTATTTGGAAATCCGCCCTTACCTTGATCAACTTTAATCGGTTGAAGCTGGCGACAAGCTAAGATAGCGGCATTAATATGGAAACGAAAACCTATAATTCAAACCTGACGACCATTGGTGGTGCACCTGAAGGGTTTGACGCGCGTCTCTTAGCAGCGCATCTGGAAAAAACGAAGGTACCCGTGATCCATATTGCGCGTGATGATGCGCGGTTGGCGGAAACCCAGACAGCATTGCGGTTTTTTGCCCCTAAAATCCCTGTGTTTACATTTCCCGCTTGGGATTGTCTGCCGTATGATCGGGTCTCGCCCAATGCGGAAATTTCAGCGACACGGATGGCGACACTTGCCACATTGGCCGATGGGTTCTCACGACCGTATATTTTGTTAACAACTGTTGCCGCCGCCACGCAGCGTGTGCCAGCGCGGGACATTCTAAAACAATCCAGCTTTACCGCTATTGTCGGCAAGCAAATTAACGAAAAAGAACTACGAAGTTTTTTCACCCGCATGGGCTTTACTCAAGCCCCCACAGTGATGGAACCGGGTGATTATGCCATTCGCGGTGGTTTGATAGATGTGTTTCCACCCGGCGACAGTGGCCCAGTGCGCTTAGACCTGTTTGGTGATGTGCTTGATAGTGCACGGCGGTTCGATGTCGAAAGCCAACGCACGGTTGCGAAATTGGCGCGTATCGAGTTGGCGCCGGTTTCAGAGGTTATATTGGATGCAGGTTCAATTGAACGGTTTCGCAGCCGTTACCGGCATGAATTTGGTGCCGCTGGTACTGATGATCCGCTTTATGAAAGTGTAAGTGCGGGGCGTAAATATCAAGGTGTGGAACATTGGACACCGTATTTCCATGAAACACTGGAAACTCTGTTTGATTATATACCAAATGCGACAATCTTTATGGATGACCGTACCACGCAGGCGCGCCTTGCGCGGTGGGGTGCAATAGCGGATCAGTATGAGGCCCGCAAACAGGCCCTGGCGAATAAATCACGGATGGATAGTGTCTATAAACCCTGTCCGCCTGAACTGTTATACTTGGATGATGTGGCTTTTGAACAAGCCACACACGATCATAAACTGCGCCAGTTTATACCTTTGCCACAAGGTGTTGGCCCTAATGTCATAGACGCAGGCGGGCGGATCGGGCGTAATTTTGCGCCCGAACGGCAAAATGAAGAACTTAACTTGTTCGGAGCCTTGGCCGATCATATCCGCGACAAGCGTGAAACAGACCATGTCTTGATCGTATCTTTTTCCATAGGTGCGCGGGAACGTTTGGCCGGATTACTAGAAGACCACGATACAACTGGCATGACCAATATCGGTAATTGGTCAGATATATCTGCGGATAAGGGCGGGTTATCGCTGGCCGTCTGGCCGCTTGAACATGGGTTTGAAGCCAAAGGGCTGACCGTTATTTCCGAGCAGGATGTGCTGGGGGATCGTTTGATCCGGTCAGGCAAACGCAAACGCAAGGCAGAGAATTTTCTGACCGAGGCTACCAGCCTGACACCAGGTGATCTGGTCGTGCATCTGGATCACGGGGTTGGGCGATATAAGGGGCTGGAAACCGTTACGGCGGCAGGGGCGCCGCATGATTGTATATTACTGGAATACGCCAATAATGACCGTCTGTTTATTCCCGTTGAGAATATTGAATTACTTAGCCGATATGGCCATGAAGAAGGTCTATTGGATCGTCTTGGTGGGGGCGCTTGGCAGGCAAAGAAAGCCAAGCTGAAAGAACGCATCCGCGAAATGGCGGATAAGCTGATCCGTATCGCCGCGGAACGGATGCTACGCAAGGGTGAGGTTATGGAACCTCCCGTTGATCATTGGGATAGCTTTTGCGCACGCTTTCCCTATACGGAAACAGATGATCAGTTGAATGCGATTGAAGATGTGCTGGAAGACATGGCATCGGGCCGCCCGATGGATCGTCTGGTGTGTGGTGATGTGGGCTTTGGTAAGACCGAGGTGGCATTGCGTGCGGCTTATGTTGCAGCCACAGCAGGGGCGCAGGTGGCAATTGTGGCACCTACTACTTTGTTGGCCCGCCAACATGTTAAATCGTTTCAAGAACGGTTTCGCAATACCGGCATTCGGGTGAAACAACTTTCTCGGTTTGTGACTGCAAAAGAGGCGACCTTAACCAAACAAGCCATGGCAGACGGTGCCGTTGAGATTGTTGTGGGCACGCATGCTTTGCTGGCCAAGAACATCAAGTTCAACAATCTGGGCCTGCTGGTGGTTGATGAAGAGCAGCATTTTGGGGTGAACCATAAAGAACGCCTGAAACAGTTGCGCTCCGATGTGCATGTTTTGACCCTGACAGCTACCCCCATCCCACGGACTTTGCAGATGTCATTGTCTGGCGTGCGCGAGCTGTCTATTATTGGCACCCCGCCAGTCGATCGTCTGGCCATTCGTACTTACGTTTCCGAGTTTGACAGTGTTACCATCCGCGAGGCCCTGTTGCGCGAACATTACCGGGGCGGGCAAAGCTTTTATGTGGTGCCACGGATCAAAGATCTACCCGATATTGAACAGTTCCTGAAAGATCAACTGCCGGAACTGACTTATGTGGTCGCCAACGGGCAAATGCCTGCGGGTGAATTGGATGACAAGATGAATGCGTTTTATGACGGTAAATATGACGTATTGCTGGCCACAACAATTGTTGAAAGCGGTCTGGATATTCCCACCGCCAACACCATGATCATTCATCGCGCCGATATGTTCGGCCTGTCGCAGCTTTATCAGATCAGGGGCCGTGTGGGCCGTTCAAAAACCAGGGCTTACGCCTATCTGACCACCAAACCGCGCCAACGCCTGACGAAGTCCGCTGAAAAACGCCTGCGAGTTTTGGGATCACTGGACAGTCTGGGGGCAGGGTTCATGCTGGCCTCGCAAGATATGGATATTCGCGGCGCCGGTAACTTATTGGGCGATGAACAGTCAGGCCATGTGCGCGAAGTTGGTTTTGAGCTGTATCAAGAAATGCTGGAAGAGGCTATTGCCAAGATGAAAGCCGGCGAGATGGAGGGGCTGACGGAAGCGGATGAACATTGGTCACCGCAGATTAATCTTGGCGTACCTGTATTGATACCGGCGGATTACGTGACCGATCTGGACGTGCGCCTTGGTCTTTACCGCCGTCTGTCTGGCTTGTCTAAGAAAGTGGAACTGGAAGGTTTTGCCGCAGAGCTGATCGACCGCTTCGGCAAACTGCCAGATGAGGTCAATATGCTGCTGCGCATCGTGCGCATCAAAGGCATGTGCCGTGCGGCAGGGATTGCTAAAATGGACGGCGGGCCTAAAGGCGTTGTCTTGCAGTTCCGTAACAACAAGTTTGCTAACCCTGAAAAACTGGTGGCATTTTTGCAAGATCAACGTGGTACCGCCAAAGTGAAAGATAATAAGATCGTGGTGCGGCGTGACTGGGTGAATGACGATAAAAAGATTAAAGGGGCCTATATTATTGCCCGTGATCTGGCGGTATTGGCTAAGGGGAAATAAACAGATGTCCCAGTTGGGACGTGGGTTTATGTCGTGATATTATTTATAATATTAAATTTTCAGTGTAAAATATGTGTAATACAGTAGCCTTTTTTATACCGCACACTGGGTGTAAATAGTAAGTGATTTTCGTATGTGGATCGCCGTGTCTTGAGTAAATACTCTCTCTTTAGAGTTCATGATAACAGGCTTCTGAAACTTCCACTTGTTCCATAGTTTTGGCTTCTCGATTAAATCTACCATGAAGTGGGCAACATTGGATCGCGTTGTCGGGCGACCAGTAAAGATACCCGTGCAGGGGGACTCACTGATTTCATATGCCGAGATCTCAGCATTGATTAGCGTATCTGGACGAACAGCGCACCATTCGACGTGCTTGTTCTTTATTCCAACGACCTGATGTAGATGTTCAGCTGCGGTTTCGTTGTCCCTGTGCGGAGGTATTGTGTAACGCAAGACAGTAAGGAGTAATCTTTCAAACCAGCGTCTTTTCATATCTAGATTGGGGTTTTGAACTCCAACTGAATTCATAAGAATGAATTTGGTAGATTTGGAATAATTATTTTTTTTAATCGCCAGACACAAGCGTCGAACCACATCTGTACATAGATTTCTGGGGTTTCCAAACATTCCATTGAAGTCCAAGTTATGCCCCAAGCAAGATACAACAGCATCACAGCCATTCACGTGTGTTGCCATTTCCTCATCACTTAAGTCGAGAACTGCCGCCTCGATGATCTTTGCATTTGGGTTTTCCAAAATCTCTGTGGAGAGCTTGTGAGAGGAACGAACAACAATACGAACTTTGTGGTTTTTCGCAGCAACTGTTCTACCAGAGGCAGTCCTGTCTTGCCCGTGGCCCCGAGCACTAATATGGTTGTCAATGGTGCTTTCCTTGTATCGTTGGTTACTACAACATAATCTTATCTCATAGAAATTCGTTGAGATAATAATTTGCGCTAATGCCCGCAGGTACTTTCACCAACTGATTTTCTCAAGCGTTAATTTTGCAGATGAGCCATGTAAAATGAGCATACCATTAGTCAACTAGCTGTCTGGTAAATGTTTGCTTTGCAGATAGGAAAGGATATTAGAATATTAATTTTAAGGGCAGCTTTGCCCCGCACTGCTAACCCAGCCTATAATTTCCAGACGATTTATGAACCAAGGGAAAATCTAAATAGCATCCATGTATCAGGTGTCGGTCTTACCCAATATTTCCTTAATTACTCCATCCCACATTTCAGTGGGCTGTGCGCCGTTGATCACGTAATGATTATCGATGATGAAAGCTGGCACGCCTTGCACGCCGGCTTGGCGCGATTTGGTATCGCGGGTGCGGATGTCTTCGATATTGGCGTCACCTTCTAGCAACATACGTGTGGCATCGCCATCCATGCCTGCAGCGCCTGCAATACGCACCAGCACTGAATGATCTGAAATATCGCGGCCTTCTTTAAAGTAAGCCTTGAACAAGCGGTCAACCACGGCGTTTTGACAACCTTCAACATCAGCCCAAAGGATCAAGCGATGCGCGTCAATCGTGTTGGGCGTGCGTTTGATCCCGGCGAAATTCAGATCTAACCCCATTTCACGTGCGGTTTGATCTATTTGGCCGTATACTTTTAACGCGCCTTCTTGCCCGCCGAACTTGGTTTCCAGGTATTCACGCCTGTCCATACCATCCGTTGGCATTGTGGGGTTCAGCAGATAGGGATGCCACTCAATAACAAAATCATGTTTAGGGTTGGCTTCTAACGCGCGATCCAGACGGGTTTTGCCGATATAACACCACGGACAAATTGGATCAGAAATAATATCAATCTTAGTCATGTTCGTAACCTTGCAGTTTGATGCTTTTCAATGATTTAGGATAGATGTGCATTTTGGGCAATCTAATTAAGGTGCGCTGAATAAACTGTGATCTATCTTACAGGCATATTGATTCTAAAAGAATCGGTCTTTTTTGATATTTTATGATGATAGGCGGTTTATTGCTGCTCTCCAGTATATCTTAAATAATAAAGTGTAGATCGGGTTTAATACTTATTAAATTATTGTTAATAAACAATAATATTATTTTAAGATATAGTTTATGGCCAAAAAAACGCCCTCACGAAGAGGGCGTCAAGTATTGAGGCAGGTTTCATACAGGCAAGAAACCTATCGAGCAGTGAGTTAGTTATACAATTTGCAAAGCGAGTCTCCAAGTAAAACTTTGCAAATTCAGTGAAATAGCATTGTTAACCCATTGAAAACTGATTCAATTCAATGAATGTTGCTTACATGACACGACTCTTTATATCCGCTTTTCGTATTGTTTCCACTTTGGCAACAATTGGTATTTTTATGACAACAATGACGGCCGCGCAACCGATGCACGGCATAGCCATGTATGGACAACCGGCTTTACCAGATGGCTTCAACCACCTGACTTATGCAAATCCTGATGCCCTAAAGGGCGGAAGAATGGTTTTTGGTGATACGGGTGGTTTTGACAGTTTGAACCCGTATATTCTAAAGGGGCGTGCCCCTTGGGGGGTGCGTGCGCATGTGGTTGAAAGTCTGCTGGGGCGTAATTGGGATGAGCCTTTTAGCATGTATGGTTTGCTTGCGGAAACAATAGAGGTTGGCCCGCACCGTGAATGGGTTGCTTTTACTTTACGCAAACAGGCCAGGTTTTCGGATGGATCACCTGTCACGGTTGAAGATGTTTTATGGTCATTTGAAACTTTGGGCACCAAAGGGCATGCGCGTTATCTTAATGCCTGGAATAAAATAAAAAAAGCTGAACAAACTGGCCCACGCCGTGTGAAATTTACATTTAACACGGTTGACCGTGAATTGCCGTTGATCATGGGATTACGCCCGATATTGAAAAAAGCGGATTGGGAAGGGCGTGATTTCAAAGAAAGCTCGCTGAATGTTATCACGGGATCAGGCCCCTATATGATCGGTAATTTTGAGCCTAACCGATATATTAGTTTTAAACGCAATCCGGATTATTGGGGGAACGGGCTAGGGTTTAATAAGGGGCGGCATAATTTCGATGAGCTGCGGTATGAGTATTTCAGTGATAGTGATGTGTTGTTTGAGGCCTTCAAGGCAGGTGAGTTGAGCATGTACCGTGAGGGCAATGCGGGGAAGTGGGATAATCTGTATAGTTTTCCTGCGGTTCGCAATGGTGAAATTATAAAATCGATTATACCAGATAAACGCCCCTCTGATGTAAAAGGTTTTGTGATCAACACGCGCCGCAAACGATTTGCCGATATCCGTGTGCGTGATGCACTTATTCACGCCTTTAATTACACATTTATTACTCAGGCGGTTAATGGCACACCGCAACCAAGGCTTACGTCGTTTTTCTCTAACTCTATGCTGGCAATGAATACGGGGCCCGCAAAGGGCAGGGTGCTTGCATTGCTTAAGCCATTCGAAAATGATTTACCTCAAGGCGCTTTAGAGGGGTATGCATATCCTGAAGCCAATGGCACAAAGCGCAATAGGCGAAATTTACGACAAGCTAAAAAGCTTTTGGTAGAAGCAGGTTGGACGATACAAGATGGTGTTTTAAAAAATGCACAAGGCGTGTCGTTTGAATTGGAAGTTTTGTTGAATGTGAGCGCGACCAACCATGAAAATATCATCAATATCTATCGTGATGCATTGAAACTTTTGGGGATCACACTAAACATCAAACAAGTAGACAGTGTTCAGTTTAATGTCCGGAAAAAGAATTACGATTTTGATATGACTTCATACACATTAAGAACGTCTTTATCGCCGGGCAATGAGCAGTGGTTATATTGGGGGCGTGATGGTGTTACAGAACCTGGAAGGCGGAATTATATGGGGATGGATAGCCCCGCCGCCGAGGCCATGATTACAGCAATGCTGCAATCAACTGAGCAAGAAGATTTCGTGGCCGCGATTAAAGCTTTGGACCGTATTTTAACGGCGGGGCGCTATATTATTCCTTTATGGTCTACGAACGGGTCACGTTTAGCGCATAAATCTGCACTGCATTTTCCTGCCACCACACCAATTTATGGCGACTCCGTTGGTTTTGTGCCCGACGTCTGGTGGCAGAAATAAAAAACACGCATCAACGCCTGCTCTAGATCCTGTAAAACATCTGCAATATTTTCCAGCCCCGCCGAGATGCGGATCAGCCCTTCACTGATGCCGTGGGCCGCACGTTCTTCTTCGGTATAGGTGTTATTGGTCATGGATGCGGGGTGTTGGATCAGGGTTTCAACATCCCCAAGACTGACGGCCCGTTGAATTAAGACGGTAAACACCAATAGCCCTTAAATGCTGTGCAACAATTTAGCGGCTATAGCCAACATGGTTACCCCGATAATCAGATCAAGAATACGCCATGTGTGTGTGGACTTCATATAAGGGGCCAATAGGCGTGCGCCATAGCCCAGACTGAAGAAAAACACGAAAGAGGCTAATGCCGCAGCAATGCCAAAGGCCAGTTGCTCACTTGTATCCGTGTACTGTGTTGATACGGCGCCGATTAGGCCCAATGTGTCTAGATAGACATGTGGGTTAAGCCACGTCAAGGCAGCAGCAACCGCAAGTGTCGGCCATAATGTTGTACTTTTACCTTCGATTTGCAGGGCATATTCCCCCAGCCAAACCGCATATAAGCGTGTTATACCATATAAGATCAAAAAAGCCGCGCCGCCTATGGCCATAACCATTGGTAACCAAGGGGCAAGAGCAACGATATAGCCAAAACCTGCAACACCGGCGGTGATCAGCAATGCGTCGGATAGGCCGCAAAATAAGCATAAAGGAAAGACGTGAATACGTAACAGCCCCTGACGCAGCACAAACGCATTTTGGGCACCAATAGCCAAGATCAGGGATAAACTTGTAAAAAAACCGGTGATGGCGGCAGAGATCATTTGGTTGTTTTGGCCTTTTTAACGCCTTGTGCCGGTTTCTCAAGTGGCATGACCAGACCCGCAGAGATAACAAGTTTAGCAGCCTCTTCAACTGACATATCCAGCTTGATCACATCCTTGGTTGGGACAAACAGCAAGAAACCAGAGGTTGGGTTGGGCGTTGTGGGTAAAAATACTGATGTCATGGCCTCTTGCCCTGTCTTGGTCAATAACTCGCCCTCAGAATCGGTTGAGATAAAGGCCACCGCCCAGATACCTTTGCGCGGATATTCTACCAAACAGGCTTTTTCAAAAGAATTACTGCTTTGGCTGACCACAGTTTCAATGATTTGCTTCAAGCCATTATATAATGAGCGCACAACCGGCATCCGGTCAACGAAGGCTTCGGCGGCACGTACCAATGAACGGCCAAACAAGCCCTTGGTCAATGAGCCTATAACAGTGGTGAATATCAGAAATACGATCAGGCCCAGCCCGCGTACGTCCAGATCATAATAGGTCAACGGGTTATATTTCGCAGGCAGGAATGGCAGAACACGGGCATCAACAAATCCGATAAAACTCCAGACTGCCCAGATTGTGACGGCTACAGGTAATACGACCGCTAGTCCTGTCAGAAAATTATTCCGAAAAGATGCAATGATGTGGCTTTGCTTTTTTGCCATTGGCTTTTTCTTAGGTTTTTGTGCCATTTTGCGTATATTTCCCCATTCAGAGGCAATTGTTATGCCACATGTAACCAATCTTCAATGGGGTAATGTTATTTCCTGCGAATCCCCTTGCCATCCCCCTTAAACACCCCTAAAAACCGCCAGATAAATCCACAGGCGGGGCTTGCGGGTTATGGGGGAGAAATCCCTGTAACTCCACCGGTTGGGCATATGTCCTTCACCCTGCTGAGGCTAAACCGGAAAAGGAAGATTACAATGGCTCTACCAGAGTTTACATTGCGCCAACTGCTAGAAGCAGGCGTACATTTTGGACACCAAACACACCGCTGGAACCCGCGCATGGAGCAATTCATCTATGGCAAGCGTAATGGCATCCACATCATGGATCTGACACAAACTGTACCTTTGCTGGACGCAGCATTGAATGCGGTACGTGAAGTTGTTGCTAAAAACGGTCGTATCTTGTTTGTTGGCACAAAACGCCAAGCATCAAAAGCGGTTGCAGAAGCGGCAGAACGTTCAGCACAATATTACATGAACCACCGTTGGTTGGGTGGCACATTAACAAACTGGCAAACCGTTTCAAAATCAATCCAACGCTTGAAACAGTTGGATGAAAAATTTGAAGCCGGTGCCGAAGGCCTGACTAAAAAAGAACGTCTGGGCATGGAACGTGAGCAGGGTAAATTGGAAGCGTCTTTAGGCGGCATCCGCGAAATGGGCGGCACGCCTGATCTTGTATTCATCATCGACACTAACAAAGAAAGCCTAGCAGTGGCTGAAGCCAAGAAATTGGGCATTCCTGTTGTGGCTGTTGTGGACAGCAACTCTGCCCCTGACGGTATTGATTACCCGATCCCTGGCAACGATGATGCAGCACGCGCAATTGAGCTTTATTGCGATCTGATCGCCCGTTCCGCATTAGATGGCATGGCGGCAGCAATGGGCGCAGCTGGTATCGACATTGGTGAAGCGGTTGAAGCCCCTGTTGAAGAGTTACCAGCGGCTGTAGAAGAAAAAGCGGAAGCGGCGCCAGCTGTGAAAGTTGAAAAGAAAGCTGCGAAGAAAGTTGCTAAAAAAGAAGAAGCACCTGCTGAAAGTGCTGGCACCAAACCAATGATGTTTGACAAAGCACCTGAAGAAAAAGACGATTTGAAAAAAATCGGTGGCGTTGGCCCGAAACTGGAAGAAACTCTGAACAAACTGGGCATATACCAGTTCGCACAAGTTGCATCCTGGACCAATGACGAAATTATGTGGGTTGACGATAACCTGTCATTCAAAGGCCGTATCGAGCGTGATGACTGGATCGGTCAGGCAACTGAATTGATGAAGGGCTAAAGCCTTTTGACTTATATAGCAGGGCGGTACGGTACTGCCCTGCATTGAATTTCCAAATTGGAGACATATTATGGCTATTACCGCTGCAATGGTAAAAGAACTGCGCGATGCTACCGGCGCAGGCATGATGGACGCTAAAAAAGCGTTAACAGAAACAAATGGCGACACGGAAGCGGCGGTTGATTGGCTGCGCACCAAAGGTTTGGCTAAAGCGGCTAAGAAGGCTGGCCGTACGGCTGCTGAAGGTCTGGTTGGCGTTAAGGTT
>CAXMSA010000008.1:42564-42867 GCA_964195605.1 uncultured Amylibacter sp. | reverse complement strand
AGCGTCTTGGGATGCATCGAACAGTTCGCTTCCGGGTCAACCGCGTCCAGCACTTTTGAGCGACGCGTCATTGAACCGGTGTGCCAATGTTCTAGCTGCCGTCCTGTGGTCAGGATCATCGGATATTCCTTATCCGGCACATCATCAGGGGCAATCAGGCTGGCGGGGGTAAACTTTGCGCGGCCTTCGGGGCGTGGGAAGCCATCCCCGAACACAATCGCTTGGCCCGGATCAGTGGGCGATAAGGACGGGTAGGGCACGGTTTCACGTTCCAGACGTTCCCATGTGATATTTTCCAATTAA
>CAXMSA010000008.1:0-42554 GCA_964195605.1 uncultured Amylibacter sp. | reverse complement strand
GCGCTAAATCGGTTGTAATCACCCAGTCTTCACGTGCTTCACCGGGTGGTATGATCGCTTGACGACCCATTTGCACCTGACGGTTGGTGTTGGTCACCGTACCGTTTTTTTCGGCAAAGGCCGAAGCAGGCAGGATCACATCCGCATAATTTGCGGTTTCGGTTACAAAAATATCCTGCACCACCAGATGTGTGAGCTTGGCCAATGCAGACCGCGCATGTTCCACATCAGGATCAGACATCGCAGGGTTTTCACCCAAGATATACATGCCCGAAATATCACCGTCATGGATCGCCTCGATAATCTCAACCACGGTCAGGCCTTTTTCGGCACCAAAATCAACGTCACTGTTCCAAATCTCGTTGAACGCAGAGCGTACCCCATCATCGGTTACAGTCTGGTAATCTGGTAAGAACATCGGGATCATGCCTGCATCTGATGCGCCTTGAACATTATTTTGCCCGCGCAACGGGTGCAGGCCACTGCCCGGACGCCCGATTTGACCGGTCATCAAAGCAAGTGAGATCAGACAGCGTGCATTGTCTGTGCCGTGAATATGTTGTGAAACCCCCATGCCCCAGAAAATCATCGCCGCATTGGCCCCTGCAAACAGGCGTGCCACCTCTTTTAGCTCTTCGGCCTCAATGCCACAAATGGCTGACATTTTCTCGGGGCTGACATCCTTCAGATGCGCTTTTTGCGCTTCCCAGTTTTCCGTATATGTCTGGATATACTGGGTGTCATACAACTCTTCCTCAATGATCGTGTGCATAATCGCATTGATCATCGACACATCCGTGCCCGGACGGAATTTCAACCGATGTGTCGCATGTCGACCAAGGCCAACCCCGCGCGGGTCCATCACAATCAATTTGCCGCCGCGTTTGACGAATTGCTTGAAAAAAGTTGCGGCAACGGGATGATTTTCAATCGGGTTGGCCCCGATCACAATCGCCACATCCGCATTTTCAATCTCGTTGAACGTCGCAGTCACAGCCCCCGACCCTACATTCTCAATCAATGCCGCAACCGATGATGCATGACACAACCGTGTGCAGTGATCGACGTTGTTATGCCCAAAGCCCTGACGGATCAGTTTTTGGAACAGGTAAGCTTCTTCATTGGTGCATTTGGCCGAGCCAAAACCAGCGATGGCTTTTCCACCTTTGGTATCACGCAGTTTCGCAAACCCGCCTGCGGCAGCCTGCATGGCTTCTTCCCATGTTGCTTCGCGAAAATGTGTCAGTGGGTTGTTTGGATCAACATTCAGCCCTTTTTCCATACCTTCACGGCGGATAAGCGGCTTGGTCAAACGGTGCTTATGGTTGATGTAATCAAAGCCGAAACGCCCCTTTACACACAGGCGGTTTTCATTCGCTGGCCCATCAATTCCGTCCACCCATGCAACTTTATCGCCCTTAATCTTCAGGCTGATCTGACAGCCGACACCGCAAAACGGGCAAACCGATTTCACTTCGCGGTCAAAATCTTGACTGTCGCCCACTTGTGCTTCATCCAGAACCGCCGCAGGCATTAACGCCCCAGTCGGACAGGCCTGCACACATTCACCACAAGCCACACAACTGGACGCCCCCATCGGGTCATCCATATCAAACACAATCTTAGCGTCTCGGCCACGTCCCGCCATGCCGATCACATCATTGACCTGCACTTCACGGCAAGCCCGCACACAAAGGTTACAGTGGATACAGGCATCCAGATTGATGCTCATTGCGACGTGACTATCGTCCAGCAGCGGCACACGTGTCTGTTCAACTTTTGGAAAACGGCTGTCAGAAACACCTTGCTGTGCTGCCATATCCCAAAGATGCGAAGATTTATCGTGAGCAAGAGATTGTTCGGGTTGATCGGCTACCAGCAGCTCGATCACCATTTTACGCGCGTTTTGCGCCCGTGCGGATTGGCTTTTCACCACCATTCCTTCAGACGGTGTGCGTACACACGATGCAGCCAACACACGTTCGCCATCAATTTCCACCATACAAGCACGACAATTGCCGTCAGAACGGTAGCCTTTTTCGCCCGAGTGACACAGATGCGGAATGGTTGTGCCAGCGCGTTTGGCGACTTCCCAAATGGTTTCATCGGCTTTTGCGGTGACATCTTTGCCATCAAGCGTAAATTTAATTTGGTCAGCCATATTCGTCATTCCTTTAGCGGTGCTAGATTATCCTTAAAGCAGGTGCAGCCGCCAATCAAATCCGTAATCGACAATCATCGCTTGAATAACGCCATTCATTAGGTATCTTCTCGATAATAACACAAGGATTCCCCAACATGCCCCTGCATTACTGGCTTCGCGCAGAAACCCACTTGAACGAACATCGCAGCCCGATCACCCCGAAAGAAGCGGCAACGCTGATGCAGGCAGGTATTCAGATCACTGTAGAACGCAATCCTGATCGCGCTTGCAAAGATGCAGACTTTGCCGCCCTTGGCTGTGATATGGTGGATGTGGGTACATGGGTGGATGCGCCAGTCGACACTGTTATTCTGGGTCTGAAAGATATCCCCATTGCTGATTTTCCCCTACGCCACAAACATATCCAGTTCGCCCATGTCTACAAAGGCCAAGATGGGGCCGACCAGTATCTGAACCGCTTTAATGCAGGTGGCGGCACGATCTATGATCTGGAGTTTCTGGTCGATCAAAACGGCCGCCGCCATGCTGCATTTGGCTATTGGGCAGGCTTTGCCGGGGCCGCCGCAGGGTTGATGGCATGGATTGCACAGATGCAGGGCAAGACCGCAGGAGCGATTTCCAGCTATGCGGATAAAGCCACTTTGATCGCCGAATTGAAGGCCGGTATTGCCGCCACAAATCAACAACCCGATGCCCTTGTCATCGGCGCATTAGGCCGTGTCGGCACCGGGGCTTGTGATCTATTCGCAGCTTTAGACCTGTCTGTTACAAAATGGGACTTGGCAGAAACCAAATCAGGCGGGCCTTTCCCTGAAATCGGCGCGCACACGCTGTTTTTGAATTGCATTCTGGCAAGCCCCGATACCCCGTTATTCTTCGGCCCAGATGATATTGCAAAGCAGCGTGCATTGCGGGTGATTACCGATATTTCCTGCGATCCGACCAGCAGTTACAACCCTGTCCCAGTTTACCATGATGTCACCAGCTTTGATGCCCCCGCCCTACGTGTAGCTGAAAATCCAGCTCTAGATATTGTTGCTATCGACAATCTGCCCTCGATGTTGCCATTGGAAAGCAGTCAAGATTACGCATCGCAATTACTGCCTTTGTTGCTTGGCTTCACTACGGATGAGGATGACACATGGGCACGCGCGAAGGCGGTGTTCGAGGCAAAAGCCGCCGCAGCACACTAAATCTTGTCTGTCTCGGCCCGCAGCTTAATCCGCCGGATCATCGCCCAGACCATAATACACATCGGGATGATTAAGGCCGCTGACAACTGATACTTCTCAAAGCCAAACGTCTTGGCGACAGGCACCAACAGATAAGTCGCCAGATTGACCGCGTAATAGGTGATCGCCACAACTGACAATCCTTCAACAGTTTCCTGCAAGCGCATCTGCAATTGTGCGCGTTTATCCATCTGGTGCAACACCGCACGGTTTTGCTCATTGGTGCGCACAGTCACACGAGTTGTCAGCAAATCCGTCGCCCGTGCAGCGCGTGCAGAAATATCACGTAGCCGTTTTTGCGCTGAAATGCATGTTCGCATTGCAGGATCATAGCGGCGCATCATAAATTCCGAAACCGTCTGGCGCCCCTGAAGCCGCTCTTCACGCAATACCTCTATCCGCTGACTTAGGATCGCATCATAAGCTTCTGCCCCACCAAACCGATAAGCACTTTGTGATTGCAGATATTCGATTTTAGCTGACACTGACAACAGCGCATCCAGCCGTTCCTGCGTGGTGCCTTCACCTTCTGCAATCGCATGAACCGCATCGGTCAGATCATTGTTCAAATGGCCCACTTGTGCGAAAATGTCACGTGCAACAGGTAACGTTAACATTGCCAAAGACTTATAAGTTTCAATTTCCAATAGCCGCTGCACAATACGACCCAATCGATTTTCACCAACCTGCCCTATCGCCAAAATGGCTAGTTTTATGTGACCATCCGTATCAATCATGAAATCACTGGCTATAGCTGCCTCTTTGCCAAGCACATAATTCACCGCAAGGCTTTCATCCTTAAAGTGTTTGAAAAACTCATGGGTCACAAATTTTTCAGTGTCCTTTAGCGTGAAGGGCCCAACCACTTCCAAAAAACAGGATGTCAGGATTTGGCCCGTTGTTTTTTGCATCCATACTTCAGGGAAAAATTTATGTGGGTTATCCACAAACATTTCTGCCCCATTTTCACGCTCGACAAACAACGTGTAAGTCACAAATTCCGTATGGCGTTCCCATTTAAGTTTGAAATCACCAAAATCACCAAAGTAATGGCTGCCTTTAGGCTTTTGTTCTGAACCCCCTATCGCTTTCAATAGCTTCACAAGGATCGCCAGATCTTTTGCAACAGACCCCGCTGACGTGATCGCCAGATAAGCCGCCGAGGTCGGCGCCATAATTTTTGGAAAAGGTCGCGTATGTAATTCGTCTGCAAGCGGCACACGCAAGGGATGGTTCGACAACATTTGGACTGTCCTGTTTAGTAATCAGATGGTTTCGGGAATGTTTCACGAATAAATGCAGGCATGGGAATGTTACACGATGCCGCTGCCACGTTAATCTACATTGTAAAACATATCGATCAAAAATGCATAAAGAATCACCAAATTTTAACATAAAACTTAAATCGCAAATCAGAAAACCGGGCAGCTAAAACCAATATCATGGTTAAACCGCCCAGTTTTTAGTAGCTTACCCGATAAATTTAACGCGCCCAGCCGGAACGCATTACGTTCCCATGCCAGTCTTCGGACACATTTACAGATACATCTTTACCGGTATATGGGTTTGTCAGTTGTATCCCTGACACAATGTAACCCAGCAAAAAGCTGGTTAATACGAGTGCTAGGACGCGTATTGAGGCATTCAACTTTCTAGATTTTAACTGTGTGAAGTCTTCAGTGTACATATGCGATGTCATTTTAATCTCCATTTCTAGGTTCCCCTAAGGTTATGAAACTTAAATATAGAATTTATATTATAACGCAAATGAATGTATTTGATAGTATGTATCAATTTTTGTGATATTTATGTCAGGAATTGTTCTTTGGCGTAAGTTTCACAACATCACCACCCTTATGCTCCAATTCATCGAAATCGAACGCATCCAGCCGCCGTGCCCGTGTGCCTGCCTTAGTCGCGGAGATTTTGATATCTCCAATATCCTTACCCGCCTGATTGAAATGTTTATCCAGACTTTCAACGCGGGTACCAAGACGTTCCACATCTTTATAAAGCAGCCCCAATTCTTTACGAATGGCCCCAGCCTGTTCTTGCATCCGTGCGTCTTTCAGAACAGCGCGCATCGTGTTGAGCGTTGCCATGCAGGTGGTTGGCGACACGATCCAGACGCGGGCATCAAAGCCTTCACGTACCACATCCGGGAAATTCGCATGCAACTCCGCATAAACCGCTTCTGAGGGCAAGAACATCAGCGCACCATCTGCTGTTTCGCCTTCAATGATATACTTCTCGCTGATCGCCTTGATATGCACCCGAACCGAAGTACGCAGCGCACGATTCGCGACCACCAGCTGCTCATCGGTTTTTGCAGCACGGATGGCCTCATAAGCTTCCAACGGAAATTTAGCATCAATCACAATCGGGCCGGGGGGATTGGGCAGATGAATCAGACAGTCGGCACGTTTTCCATTCGATAATGTCGCCTGAAAATTATAGGCGTCCGGTGCCAGCGCTTTGGTCACAATATCGTTCAGCTGAATTTCCCCAAACGCCCCGCGGGTTTGTTTGTTTGACAAAATATCCTGTAACCCCAACACATCGCCCGACAGTTTTTCAATATTTGTCTGTGCTTTATCAATCGTCGCCAACCGTTCTTGTAGCTGTGTCAAAGACTGCGTGGTTTTCACCGATGATCCGTGCAAGCTTTCTTTCATCCCGCGTTGCATCTCATGCAAAGTCTGCGTTGATTTCAACGCATTGGTATGCAGCGTATCGTTCATGTGTTGCTGCACCGTTGCCAGCCGTTTTTCCATCGTCTGGATCAGGTTTACTTGCGCATTGGCTTGCGTATCAGAGACGCTTTGTAGATTACCTGCCAACTGTTGCTGGCCTGCCCCAAGGGTTTGCACATCCGTATTCAGGCGGTTCATCTGTGCGGCCACATATTCCATTGCCACGCCTGATTTTCCCGCGCGGCGCACAATTGCGACCAGCAGAATGACAACAATAAGAAACACGGCAATACCAGTCAGTATCGCAATGATAAAAGGGTCATTAAAGGAGTAGCTCTGTTCACCGATTTGTATCATGTTCTGCCAAACAGCCGTTCTATATCCGCCAGTTTCAGTTCCACATAAGTCGGGCGCCCGTGATTGCATTGCCCCGAATGCGGTGTCGCTTCCATTTCACGCAAAAGCGCGTTCATTTCATCGGCCTGCATCCGCCGTCCTGACCGGATAGAACCGTGGCATGCAACCCGCGACAATATCGCTTCGATCTGGTTTTTCACAGCTTGGCTATCCCGCTGGTCGGTGAGTTCATCACATATATCACGCACCAGTTTCGCGGCGTTTACTTCGCCCAGAATTGCAGGGGTTTCGCGCACGCAAACAGCACTGCCGCCAAAGGCTTCAATTACCAGACCAAGCTTTGCAAGTGTCGGCAAAATATCCAGCAGGGCCAAATGCTCATTCTCGGACAGTTCCACCACTTCGGGCAACAACAACGCTTGTGAGGCCACCCCGTTTTGCGCCATTTGTGCTTTCAGTTTTTCGTAAACCAACCGCTCATGGGCTGCATGTTGATCGACGATAACCATGCCGTCTTTGGTTTGGGCAATAATGTAATTTTCATGCACTTGGGCGCGGGCGGCCCCCAAAGGGGCATCAACCTCAATCACCTCAACAGGTGCTGTTTCTACCCGCCCAGAATAATCGGTCTGGACTTCAGCAAATCCCGATTGAACATGTGTAAATGTTGCCGCACGTGATTGTTGATCCATCTGATAAACGGGTGCTTCCGGTCGAAACGCCCCCAATGTCGCCCCGGCCACAGTGGTAGAGGCCCGGTGCCCTGCCCCTGCCAAAGCATGGCGCAGACCAGAGACAATCAAGCTGCGGGCGGACGCAGGATCACGGAACCGTACTTCAGCCTTTGCAGGATGAACATTCACGTCAACCAATGTGGGGTCACATTCGATAAACAGGGCCACAACAGGGTGGCGATCACGACTTAGAAAGTCAAAATAAGCCCCGCGCACCGCCCCCAATAGCAAGCGGTCTTTCACCGGGCGTCCGTTCACAAACAAATACTGGCCAATCGCCGCCCCGCGTGAATAGGTCGGCAAAGAGGCATAACCATGCAAGCTTAACCCTTCGCGTTCAAAATCCAGCCGCACTGAATTCTCCGCAAATTCCGATCCAAGAATAGACCGCAACCGCCCCAGAACAGCATCAAATAAATCCCCCGATTGCGCGTCGGCTCGAAAGGTCACACGGCCCTGTCCGCCACCCGATATATCGCGCAAGGTGAACCCCACATAGGGCTCTGACATGGCCAAACGTTTCACCACATCAGTAATGGCCTGGGATTCTGCGCGATCTGTGCGCAAAAACTTCAGCCGTGCAGGCGTTGCATGGAACAGATCGTTCAATTCAACCGTGGTTCCAACACCGCGTGCCGCAGGCCTCACCGGCAGTATATCCCCGCCATTAACCGCAATTTCCGCCGCACTATCCGCGCCTTCAACCCGTGAAGCAATCGTCAAACGCCCGACCGCCCCCAAGGAAGGCAGGGCTTCACCGCGAAACCCGAATGTATTGATATTCAACAGATCAGAGCCATCAATTTTTGAGGTTGCGTGGCGTGACAAGGCAAGTTGCAACTGATCTTCCGGGATACCAAAACCATTGTCTTCAACACGGATTAGGGTTTTGCCACCATCCGCATAAGCCACATCAACACGTGTGGCCCCCGCATCCAGTGCGTTTTCCACCAGTTCTTTTACCGCAGAGCTGGGCCGTTCCACAACTTCACCTGCCGCAATACGGTTGGCTGCGGCATCGTCAAGTTGACGAATTTGCGGGCGGGAACCCATGATATTGGGGCTAAGTTTATTCATACCACTAGGGATAGCATAAAATCATCCGATTCGACAGCACCAACCGTTAGTCAGTGGTAACCAGTCCTTCGGGCTTACCCACAACAACAAACCGCATCGCATCGGGTTTTAGTAACCACTTGGCAACGGCATTGACCTGATCCAGCGTCACCGCATTAACCTTATCATTGCGCGTTTTAGGATAATCAATCGGGTAACCCTGCATTTGCATGCCAACCAGCAGGCCTGCAATACGCCCGTTGCCGTCAAAACGTAACGGATAGGCCCCTGTCAGGTATTTTTTGGCAGCATCAAGCTCTGCCTCGGTCACACCGTTTTCAGCCATCTTGCGCCATTCTTCTTGAATAACATTAATCGCTGTTTTGATCCGCTCATTTGCCGATGAAACGCTACCGCCAACGATGCTGACATAATCATAAGGTGCCAGGTAAGAATACACCCCGTAAGTCAGCCCCCGCTTTTCGCGCACCTCTTGGGTCAGGCGCGCGGTAAAACCGCTGCCGCCCAGAATATGGTTCAATAGGTAAGCTGCGAAAAATTCAGGGTCATCGCGATCTATTCCCGCATGCGCCCAAACCGCCACCGCTTGGGGCGTATCAAAATCTACCACCGTTAATCCGCCAGAAGCGGCAAACGTGGTCTTTTTTGGCAAGGCAGGCCCAGTTGCAGGCAAACCGTCCAGCAATTCATCCAATAACGGACCTAGCTCGGCCGCCGTTATATCGCCGACAACACTGACAAACATCCTATCTTTGGCAAACGCCCCTTGATGCGCTGTGCGTATATCTTCAACCGTCAGGCCCACAACTGTTTCAGGCGAGCCTTCCAGCGGTCGACTGTAAGGATGCCCGGGATAGGCCAATGCGCGAATTGTGCGCCCGGCGATATCACCGGGATCGGTTTCGCTGGATTGCACAATAGATATGACCTGCTTTTTCACCCGATCAAACGCAACCGCATTAAATGCAGGTTGCATCAAAGCCTGTTTCAGCAATGCCAGAGCCTGATCGCGATTTTCGGTTAAAACCTGCGCGGAAATAGAGACACTGTCGCGCCCCGCGTCATAACCAAAACTTGCGGCCATCTCTTCGGTTGCTTTGGAAAAGGCGGTGGCATCCATATCGCCGGAACCTTCTTCCAAAAGCCCCGTCATTAGATATGTCGCACCGGCCTTATCGGGCGCATCCAGCGATGCACCGCCCTTAAAGCTGACCTCTAAAGCGATAAACGGAATGCTGTGTTCTTCGACCAGCCAGACAGTAATACCACCTTCGGTGGTTATTTCCTGAATTTCGGTTTCGGCAACAGCAACTGCTGTGCAAAATACCCACACAATAATGCTCAGTATAATACGCATCCGCTTAACCTTCCGCCTTGGGCAGCAACCATGACGTCACTGAATTATTCAGGTTCAAAACCTTGCGCGCAGCCGCCTTCACATCATCTGCTGTCACCGCCTGTAAAACATTCGGCCAAGCCTGCACATCTTCAATCGTCAAGCCAGAAGTCAGGGCTGTTCCATAGCGGCGCGCCAAACCCGACAGACTGTCGCGGGCATAAATTTGTGATGCCTTTGCCTGGGTTTTTAACCGCGCCAGATGCGCCTGATCGATGTCGCTGTCCAAGAATGCCTGCAATGCGGTATCCAATGCCGCTTCAGCTTCTTGTTGCGTTGCATTTGGGGCGGGCAGAACAAACAGACCAAAGGTATCACGGTCAAGTGAAACACCATCATAAAACGCGGATATATTCAGCGCAACCTTCTGTTTTAACTGCAATTCCTGCCCCAGATAAGACGTAATACCAGAACCACCCAAAAGCTGCGCCAGCATTTCCAATGCCGCCGCTTCTGTCTGATCACCGGTTTTACGGCTTGGTGCCAGATATGTCCGTACCATTTGCGGCTGGCGCACACGGGCATCTTGCATTTCAATGCGCATAGGCGCCAAGTGCGGCGGTTCCTGCGCACGAATACGTTCAGGCAGGTTCAGCGACGGGGTGCGTATAGCGTAATGTTCTTGCGCTAACCCGCGCACTTCATCAGGGGTGGTATCGCCTGCAACAATCAAAATTGCGTTATTCGGTGCATAATATTTTTTGTAAAAATCCAACGCATCCTGTTGGGTCAGTTGCGCAATCTCATGTTTCCAGCCGATCACAGGAATACCGTAATGGTGGTTGAAAAATTGCATCGCATTGCGTTGTTCGCGCAACAAGGCCCCCGGGCTGTTTTCCGTGCGTGAATTGCGCTCTTCGATCACCACATCACGTTCGGGCAGCACTTCTTCTTCCGACAGGATTAGGTTTTGCATCCGATCGGCCTCAATTTTCATCATCAACGGCAAACGATCAGCGGAAACTTTTTGGTAATAGCCAGTGTAATCAAAAGAGGTGAAGGCGTTTTCCTGCCCGCCATTGGCTGAAACAATTTCCGAAAACTCGCCTGGCGCCATTGTATCCGTCCCTTTGAACATCAAATGTTCCAGAAAATGCGCAATACCGGATTTTCCCGCCACTTCATCGGCTGCCCCGACACGGTACCAGACCATATGGGTCACAACAGGGGCACGGTGGTCTTCGATCACCACAACTTGCATACCGTTGTCCAAATTAAACGACGTTACAATTTCGGCATGTAAAATCGCTGGTAAAAATGCACAAACAAACCCGACAAATCCAATTGTTTTTCTCATACTTTGATAAAGCCTCTTTAAATAGATTTACAAAAGATACCTAAGCGCAATCCAGCGATCCGACAAGAAGACATACGTGTTTGTGAGTAAACGTAATCTTTACATTTTCACTTCACATCTAAGAGTTAGTTCTTGCCGCGCCGGCGCGCACGCCTAGACTTAAACGGGTTTAGCGAAATTGTCTTTTGTTTAGCCTGTTCAGGTGGAGAGGATGGTGTACGAACGCCTTGTGCCCGTAACTTTCTCAACGCGTCATATGGCTTTAACTCTTGGCCTTTAAGGCGCCTCAGGTACGCATCATCATCATATATCCAGCGATCATAAAATCTTGCACGGTGTTTTTTACGATAAGTTTTATCTTCTTCAGCTAAAACTGTGCGAATATCGGCTGAAACCCCATAGCGCGATGCAGCCACAATCAACGGCAGTTCGCCAGCGCCAATCAGTTCACTATCCAGTTGTTCAGGCTTACCGCCCAATATCGCTACAGCATCATGCTGTGGTTCTTGATCCGCGCGGTTTTTTGATCCCAAAATGGGTTCAGGCAATGTTACATACTCTTCTGGCATCGCCAGTTCTTTGGTTGGTAAAACTGCAAATTCGTCAGGCCCTGCATCTTTCAGTCTGAAATTTCCGTTTTTCCCGAAAACAGGATTGCCGTCGCCACACCCAGCCAAAATGACTACCAGCGATAGCGGTACCATCAATTTTAGTATTCGAACAAACATGTACTGTCCACGCCCAAAGGAATTCTTACGTCAGTTGTTTAACCTAGAATTAAACCCGCGTCACGCCCTCTTCTTCAGCTTTTCTGAAAAGAATATCAAACCAAATGCGCCAAAGAAAACAAAGATATCAGCCACGTTGAAAACGTTCGGATTTTCCCAACCACAACATGACATGTTCAAAAAGTCGGCAACCGCCCCGTGAACCACCCGATCAGAGGCGTTTCCAAGGGCACCACCAATGATGCTGCCAAATAACAGAGCCGCCCCCCAGCCTTTGAACTTCCGCGCATACCACAATATCGCCAGTGAGATTAGAATGGCAAACCCGGTTAACGCCCAGCGCATTGCGTCCGAATGCCCAGCAAACAGCCCAAAGTTAATGCCAGTATTCCAACCCATGCGGAAATTCAGCAGGGGCGACAAGACATCAATGGAAAGCCCGGTTTTCAGATCAAGGTAAAAAACAACATACCATTTGCTGAACTGATCAATCAGAAACGCAAATATTGCTATAACAAGTGTCTTGCCCAAAACCAGATCCCCTAGTGCCTGAAGTGACGCATGCCTGTGTAAACCATCGCCAAACCAGCCTCATCAGCCGCTTTGATCACCTCGTCGTCACGCATCGAACCGCCCGGTTGTATGACCGCCGTTGCCCCGGCTTCAGCTGCTGTTAGCAAACCGTCTGAAAACGGGAAGAACGCATCAGAGGCTACAACAGATCCTTTGGTCAAAGGTCCTGCCAATCCCATTGCTTCGGCCATATCAATGGATTTTCGTGCCGCAATCAGTGTACTATCAACACGGCTCATTTGCCCCGCACCCACACCCACAGTTGCCTGATCTTTCACATAGATGATCGCGTTTGATTTCACGTGTTTCGCCACTTTCCATGCAAACAGCATATCACGCAACTCATCATCTGTGGGCGCGCGTTTGGTCACAACTTTCAGATCATCGAGTGAAATAAACCCGTTATCGCGGTCCTGTATCAGATAGCCGCCTGAAACCTGCTTCCAAACCTGCCCGCCTGTATGAATATCCGGCAAGCCGCCGGTTTCCAGCAGGCGCAGGTTCTTTTTGCCGGCAAAAATCGCCTTGGCCGCATCACTGATCGCGGGTGCAATCACAACTTCGGTGAATATCTCGGCAATCTGTTCTGCCGTTGCCGCATCCAGCGTCTGGTTCAATGCGATAATGCCACCAAATGCCGAGGTACGGTCACAATCAAACGCCGACCTGTAAGCCTCTGCCAATGTAGCCCCGCGCGCCACCCCGCAAGGGTTCGCATGTTTGATGATCGCACAGGCAGGCCCGTCCGCTGGATCAAACTCTGCCACCAGCTCATAAGCGGCATCGGTATCATTTATATTGTTGTAAGACAGTGACTTGCCTTGTAACTGCACAGCCGTTGAAACACCTGCCCGCACGCTGCTATCGCTGTAAAAGCTGGCAGATTGATGCGGGTTTTCACCGTAGCGTAAGCTTTGTACATGCGTCCCTGCTATCGCTTTGCGCCGTGGCTGTTCTTCATCAATCGCACCCGCCATCCAGGTTGAGACCGCCGCATCGTAGGCGGCTGTACGCGCATAAGCGATTTGCGCCATTTTCTGGCGAAACGCCAATGTCGTACCCGCAGCATTTGCCTGCATCTCTTCAAGCAGGGTCGTGTAATCTTCCACATCCACAACCGTCACCACAAAGCCGTGGTTCTTGGATGCTGCACGGATCATCGCAGGACCACCAATGTCAATGTTCTCAATGCAATCGTCATAAGCGCCGCCCGCAGCAACTGTGGCTTCAAACGGATAAAGGTTCACCACCAACAGATCGATGCCACCGATACCATGTTCATCCATCGCAGCCTTATGATCTGCATTGTCGCGCAATGCCAGCAAGCCGCCATGCACCATTGGATGCAATGTCTTCACCCGGCCATCCATCATTTCCGGGAAGTTGGTAATTTCAGCCACGTCGCGCACAGGCAACCCCGCATCACGGATCACTTTTGCAGTCCCCCCAGTAGACAACAGCTCAACACCAGAGGCGTTCAGGGCAGCGGCCAGATCAACAAGGCCGGTTTTATCGGATACAGAAAGTAAAGCACGTCGGATGGTGACGGGGCTGTTAGACATTATGTTTCGTCCTTACATGTTCAGTTTGCGGCCGTTAACCATTCAAACAGGTCAACATCCAGGTTATAGCGCCCTCATAATTTATAACGTCCGAAGTTACCACAATCTCTTTTGTCGCGCGGGGCTGTAAGCGATCGGATGAATGGTAGACACTATCTTGCAGTGCAATCCCCCCGCCCGTGGCCCTGAATATCCAAACCGTGTTATCTGGCAATTGTAAAGACACCGCCATGCCGCCCAAATCCAGCTCTGCATCCACGTCAGGGGCAATATGAAACTTGGCCATAAACGGAATGCTACGTGCCACTTGGCGAACAGCGGCCAAATCCAGTATCTTTTGATCCCGCTTGCTATCACAATAGAACCGATCCGTACCCATCAACACACAGCCATTTTGTGTTAATTTCAGAATGCGGCTGTATGTAAGTCCAAAACCTTCCTTATAACCCGTATGTGTAGTGCGTAATACCGCTGCACTGTCAATTGTATCCTCAGACTGAAACACCGTTATCTCTGGGTCTGGCGACATCGCAGTTGACAGTTTGCGTGGAGATCCCTTTTCTCCAGCATAAAACGGTTGAATGGTCGCCACGCTAAAACCATATGCTGTCTGGCTGGCTTTACGCTGCTGGTAACTCAAATCACGCCCTGTGCCTATAGTTTGAAAAATTGGATGCTGGGCAGATGAAAACTCAAAAGCCAGTGCACATTCATAACCTGTCGCACCGCTTGCCACATGCGGCCTGCCGCCCGTGTCAACAATCAGCAAACTTTTTGCCTTGGCAATCCGTGAATACCCCATGACTTCACTTAAGGTAGAGACCGCGCGCGACCCGCTATCTGATAATATCTGATCAACCCGTGCCTTGGTCGCAGCCCGTCCGCCATGAAATTCCACCAGCCGACCATCACCCAAACGCAAACTTCGAATGGCAGGGGCGATGCGTTCGATCGCCCCAAGCAATGCCCGGGCAGGTTTAAGATCGGCAGACGTCAAACCCTGAACCACCCAGATCAGTAGTGTTAGAATTTCCAACAACTCTTCTGGATTACGCGAGGCGATCCCCCCGTCTTGATCAATATAGCTTTCACATTCTTTGGCCAAAGCCAACACCGCGGGCTTTAAGTCTTTCTTGAACTCTTCCAAAGCCAAGGCACTGTACACATACCCTACCAATGCGTGAAATCGTGGCAGGCCAAGCGGCGCATATTGCCACCGTTTTTTCAAGAACCGCGCATGATGCGAAACTGTCGTAAAAAAATCTTTCTGATCCTGCTGCGTGGCATTCCCCAACAATATAATCGCATGATTGATCAATCGGATAATACGTGCGCCTGCAAGTTCCGGGGTCCATGCCAGATTGTCACCATTGCCAAAATATTCCTGCCATTTCGTAAACCATAAACGTGCCGCTTCCATACAATCAACAGAGCCGTTCGCGGCAAAATGATCTAACCAGAAAAAGTCCTGCGCTTTGATCTGAAACGCGCGGTTATCACGGCCCACATCCCAAATCGGTTCATCAGGATCCCGGATTACCCGCCCATCAATCAGAAAATTGCCACTTGCCAGTTGCAATCCCTGTTGCGCCGAACCAATTCCGCGCATTATTGGTTGTGAAAGAATAGCCTTAGCCGTTTTTCCGCGTCGGGTACGATGTGCCACAGCCTGTGTCGTGCGGTCTTCACGGCCACGCTTTAACTGATTAAACAATTCAAAAATACTTGCCGACACGTTTCAACATATCCGTTATTTTATTATCTTATCTATGGCTCAACCCTAGCACTGTCACTCAGTTTTAACCAATTTCGCAATAAAGAATCCATCCATACCGCCCTTCTCGGGCCAATAAGACGGCAAAGTCCGCAAGCATCCTTCAGATGTTAGCCAATCACGCGGCACGCCCAGCGCATCCGCATCAATCGGCTCAATTGCCGCCTGCTTGTTTTGCGCAAGAAACTCCGCGATTTGTTCTTCACCCTCACGTTTCAAAAGCGAACAGGTGCTGTAAATCATCTGGCCACCTGGTTTTAACCATTGAAACGCTTGTTCCAGCATTTGCTTTTGCAATGTCACCAAACTTATAATCGCAGCCTTGTCTTTCAAATGCGGCAAATCTGGGTGCCGGCGAACTGTGCCTGTTGCAGTGCAGGGCGCATCCAGCAAAATCGCATCATATTCAACACCAGGCTTCCAGGTTAGAACGTCTGCGGTCACAACCTTTGCAACCATACCCGTGCGCGCCAGGTTCTCATGTACCCGCACAAGGCGGTGCTTCGACAAATCCACCGCAGTCACATCGCCACCAACGGCGGTCAGTTGCAAAGTCTTGCCACCAGGGGCCGCACAAAGGTCTAAAACTTTCTTGCCCTCTATCCCCGTGAAGCATTTCACAGGCAGGCTTGCCGCAAAATCCTGCACCCACCAAGCGCCTTCTTCAAAGCCAGCCAATGCAGATACCTGCCCTGCCTTTTGCATGCGCAACACCTTGTCACCAATCACTTCGGCCTCTAGCAGATCGCTTAGTTCCGCCATATCCTCGGCCCGTTTTACTGTAATATCCAGCGGCACCGCACGCACATGCGCCTCTTCAATCATAGTCACGACTTTTTCACCGTGGTCATCCAACATGATAGAACGCAAATAATATGGCAATTCCTGTGTCGGGTGATCTTGCCAATGCGTACGACCTTCACCGTCTATTTTACGCGCAACAGCGTTTACGAGCCCTGCAATATGCACGGTTTTGCGCCCAAGCTTGGTGATGCTCACAGCCGTATCTATTGCCGCATGTGGGCTGATCCCGTCAACCAACAGTTCGGTCGCACAAAGCCGCAAGATATTGCGCACCCGCAATGGCGGCTCTTTTTTCAGATAGTAATCCAGCAACATATCAATCGGTTCAAGATGGCGTAGCGTAGACAGCGTCAGGCTTTGCGCCCGTGCGCGTTCTGATCCTGACAATTTCTTTAGAATATCACTGCCCGCATCGGTCATTTCTGACATTGGACGTTGATCGGATAAAACCCCGTTCAACAGGTTTAATGCCGCGATACGTGCGGACAAGCCAGCTTTTGCCATTTTCGTGTGCCTAACTCATAAGGTTCTAAACATTATCGGGCTTATGCCTGAAATAACGCATGTCAGCCAGCGCATAAAATTGCGCTTCCCTGAAAACTGGGCTAATAGAGTGCAACAATGACAGGTTTCGAAATGACTACACCCGCAACAGACAAAGCCCAGCGCATCAAAGACGCAGCAATACGCGCCTTGGCTGAGGCCCGTACACGCAAAAACAACAATCCAGCCCGCGATCTACCAAACGAGTTGGGTGGCCGAAACGGCCCCGAACCCACCCGTTTTGGTGATTGGGAGAAAAAGGGTATTACATCTGATTTTTAGAAAATTGGATTATAAACATGCTGCGGGTCATTGATAAGTTTCTAAGCGATTATAAACGCGCCGATACCCGTAAAAGCTAAAGCCCTAGCACATCCATCATATCATATTCGCCGGGTAATTTCCCTTGTCCCCAAAGCGCTGCTTTTAATGCACCACGGGCAAAAATCTGACGGTCTGTTGCTAAATGCCGCAACACAATACGTTCGCCGTCTGCTGCAAAGATCACATCGTGTTCACCCACAACATCGCCACCGCGTATCGCAGTAAAGCCAATGTCACCGCGTTTGCGCGCACCGGTAATCCCATCGCGCCCGCGGTCAGCCACATCGGTCAGAGAAACCCCGCGCCCCGCGGCGGCCGCATCTCCCAGCATCAAAGCCGTGCCAGAAGGCGCATCGACCTTATGCCTGTGATGTGCTTCCACAACCTCAATATCGAAATCCTCATCCAGAGCCGCTGCCACTTTTTTGGTCAGTTGCACCAGCAGGTTCACCCCCAAACTCATGTTACCTGCCCGCACAATCGCACAATGCCGCGCCGCTGCGGCTAGTTTCGCCAGATGATCCGTATCAAACCCTGTTGTCCCGACCACATGTACCGCACGCGCCTGTGCGGCCAATGCCGCATGCGCCACAGTTGCGTCTGGGGATGTGAAATCAATGATTGCCTGGGACTTCGCAAAAACCTCTAACGGGTCATCCGATACAATCACACCTGATGCCGCACCGCCCATTACCATGCCTAAATCCTGGCCAACCCAATCATGCCCCGCCCGTTCCGTCACACCTGACAAAACTGTCCGCTCATTGTCATTTACAGCCTTGATCAGCATCTGCCCCATACGACCAGAGGCACCCACAATTGCAATTTGCGTCAAATCAGACATATTGGAGCTCCATTTTTCATACTTCCCCTTTAGCTTGACTGTTAAACAAAGGCTATAGCTTGCGCTTAAATAGCAACTCTCTTAAATGAGGCATAAACCAACGACCGATAGGATTTTGACATGCACAGCCCTGATGGCCCAAGCCAACGACAACTACGCGTCGGCGAGATGCTGCGCCGCGCAATTTCAGATGTGCTTGCACGCGGTGATCTTTATGATGCCGACCTTGCCAACACCTCAATCACCGTGGGCGAAGTGCGTACATCCCCTGACCTGAAAAACGCCACCGTATTTGTCTACCCGCTTGGAGGTCAAAACGTTGAAAGTATTGTTGCCGCACTAAACAAATGCAGCGGCGAAGTGCGCTATGCCTTAACCAAAAACGTGACCCTTAAACATTCACCAAAGATCAAATTTATGCTTGATAGAACATTTGACCAAATGGATGAAACCCGCCGCTTGTTACGACAGCAAAATGTCACACGAGATTTAGATGATGAACTGCCAGAGTAATTAACCACATGATCTCTACAGATATAAAAGCACTTAATGCCATTTCACCGGGGAATCCTAACAGGGTCCTTGGACCATCTTTGATGACCACGGCCCCTTATCCACTTTACTACCGTAAAATCACAAAATGTGGCTGCACTTTCATCATGAACGTGCTTTACTATTTGAACTATGATCGTATCAACCAGAACCCTTTACAGGTTCACAAGAATAACCATATCATTCCAAAAGCCGATGCCGCAACAAATCAGGACATCACCAATAGCCCTTATGCCTTTGTCATAATACGTGATCCGGTCAAACGGTTTATGTCGCTTTATTTTGACAAGCTTTACGGTCATCCAAGATCAAGCGAAACATATAATCTTGGGGAATATTTCACCAAAAACGGCTTGATCACCAATGACATAGGCAGTGATGCAGTCAAGCACCGCGAAAATTGTATCCGCACGATACTATGGATAAAGCAAAATCTGGCCGGAAACACTGACCAGGCCATGAATTGGCACTGGAAACCGCAAAAAATCCGCCTGAGACAAGTTCATCCACTACGGTTCAAAGTGCTTATGCTTGAAGATATCAACTTTCAGCTACCCTTGGTGTTAAGTCCGCTAATACCGCATATTGCCGATGCAATGAAAACCGTTTCTGCCCAAAATGTATCTGATAAACCAGTACAGCCCAAAGAGGTTCTGAATGACGAGCTATGCAACTTAATCCAAGATACATATCCCGACGATACAAAAATATACCAAGAAGTGTCCGCATATTGGCGCAATTTTAAAGAAGAACAGTAATGGCCAAAAAATCCAACAAACGCGATGTCGATGGCTGGCTTATCATTGATAAACCTGCAGGCATTACATCGACCAGCGTTGTCAATAAAGTCAAATGGCTGTTCCAAGCCAAAAAAGCGGGTCATGCAGGTACGTTAGATCCCGATGCAACCGGTCTGCTGGCCATCGCCTTGGGTGAGGCAACCAAAACGATCCCTTATATAACAGATGGTCTGAAAACTTACGAATTCGTCATCACACTGGGGGCTGCCACCACGACCGATGACGCCGAAGGCAGCATTATCAACAGCAATGAATTGCGCCCGGGTGATGCTGATATTCAGGCCGCCCTGCCCACCTTCACGGGCTTTATATCACAAACTCCGCCAAAATTTTCCGCCGTTAAAATCAACGGTGAGCGGGCTTATACAATCGCACGGCGCGGTGATGACGTTGAACTGACGGCACGCGATCTGTTCGTCAATAAACTGGAATTTGTGAAACGCCTGTCTCACGATGATGTGGAACTTGTCTTGCAATGCGGCAAGGGTGGTTATGTGCGCTCCATTGCCCGTGATCTGGGCGAGGATATGGGTTGCCTTGCGCATGTGAAATGGCTGCGCCGTCTGGACACGGGGCCTTTTGACATTGCCCAAAGCATTACTCTTGATGATCTGATTTCTATTGAAAACATGGCAGATCGTGAATCCTTGCTATTGCCTATTGAAACGGGTCTGGCTGAAATTGCATGCGTGGCAATAACCGATCAAAATGCCGCTGATATTCAACACGGCATGAGCATTCTTGCAACAGAAGACCCGTCAGGCCCCGACGCCCCAGTTTGGGCCGCGTTAAACGGTAAAGCGCAAGCCATAGGTACAATTGAACTTGGCACTTTCAAACCCAAGCGTGTCATCCTACAAAGAAACTCATGATCACTAAAACTCACACCAAAGGCGATGCGCCATCGACCGCGATTTATTCAGATTGCGAAAACTACCGCTACAGCCTGACCCGTATCTGGGACAACAGCGCACCGCGCGTGTTGTTCGTGATGCTGAACCCATCCACCGCCACCGAAGTGCAAAACGACCCGACTGTGGAACGGTGCGAACGTCGTGCGCGCACGCTTGGCTACGGCAGCTTTTGCGTCTGCAATATATTCGCTTATCGCGCCACAGACCCAAAGAAAATGCGCACGCAAGTCGACCCTGTCGGCCCCAAAAATGACACAGCGATAACGGACGCAGCAACTTGGGCCAATGACATTGTCTGCGCATGGGGCACACATGGCGCACATATGGATCGCGGCGCTGATGTTGAACACATGTTACGCCGCCAACCCAAAGCGCTAACCCATCTGGGACTCAGCATTGCAGGCCATCCGAAACATCCGCTTTACATTGGTTATAAAGTTCAGCCACAACTCTGGAATGAATAATCAAACCAAAGGTCTGTTGATCACCACGCTCGGGGTTCTGTTCGTCATCCCCGACGCCTTGTTCGTGCGCCTGATTGAAGCAGACACCCTAACCATAGCTTTCTGGCGTAACTTCCTGACAGGCACATTTACCTTGATCGGCCTGTTTGCACTTTACGGCACAAAAACCGTTTCCAAAATCAAGGGCACCGGTAAAAACGGGATGATTTATGCAGGATTCTCCGGATTCAGCTCAATATTATTTGTCTCGGCTGTATCAAATACCAGCGTTGCAAATGTTGTCTTCATACTTGCCTCGATGCCGATTTTCGCCGCCATATTCAGCTGGTTCTGGTTAGATGAACGCATCAGCAAACGCATGGTCTGGACAATTGTTTGCGTAGCCCTTGGCCTGTTCGTAATAGCCCTTGGCTCTGGCAGCAGTGCAAACGCCCATTGGACAGGTGATTTGATGGCACTTGGCGCCGCTGCATCATTCGCCGTGGGCTTGACCACGGCACGCAAAGCCAAAGGTATCTCGATGGTTCCTGCAATCCCCATCGCTTATATAGGCGCGGCACTTGTTGTGTTGCCCTTAACCTCACCTTTGGAAATTATCCCGTCACAATGGGGGCTAGTCGTGCTTCATGGCGGCGTTTTCATCTTGATCAGCACAACTTTTCTGGCCCTTGGCCCACGCTACATACCATCAACCGAGGTCGCCTTGCTGATTCTGTTGGAATCCGTCCTGTCACCCCTGCTGGTCTGGTTTGTCATCGGTGAAGACCCCGGGAAATGGGCCTTGGTTGGTGGGGCTATCGTGATCAGCGTATTGTTTATTTCAAACATGCTCGTATTGTTGCGCAAAAGGCCCGCCTAAACGGGCCTTGTCACTTATTTCAACGTCGATAACGCTGCATGTAACTGCGCCTGAATATCCGCATCTTTTATGCGTCCGTTTTCACTATCAAATACATCATAGAAACTGGCAATAGATAGATCCGCTTTCACATCCGCACCGAAAAAAGGCGCCGAGGTTTTCGCCAATGCCAAAACACTGGCCGCCCCACCCTGCCCGGGTGAGGTCGCTAAAATAACCATCGGTTTATCCTGAAAAACCTTGCCTCCAAGGCGCGATGTCCAGTCGAACAGGTTCTTGTAAGCGGCCGTGTAATTCCCGTTATGCTCTGCATAAGAAATCAGCAAAGCATCCGCCGCACCAATTTTAGCGGCAAACTGATTTGCAAGATCGGGAATGCCGCCTGCTTCTTCGCGATCACTGCTGTAAATAGGCATCTCATAATCGTTGATGTCCAGCATTTCGACTTTTGCGTCTTTGATAATAGACGTTTTCAAAACATCGGCGGCATGGTTGACCAATTGCTTATTGATCGACTTGGAACTGCTGCTTGCAGCAAAAGCTAAAATTTTCATGTTATCCTCATTATTTTTTTACAAACTTGCATGTATCTAAAATATACACAATATATTAAAATACGCATTATATGTGCATTTTTGCAAAGGCAAGACATGGACCATTGGAATGAGATTAGAACCGCTTATCACGTTGTACGCCTAGGCACTGTCAGCGCGGCCGCAGATGCGCTAGGCGTGCACCGCGCAACAGTTATCCGCCATATCGACACATTGGAAGCCACATTAGGTGAAAAACTGTTCCAACGCCACGCACGCGGCTACACACCGACCGAGGTCGGACAGGATTTATTGCGCGTCGCCCAAGCCACGGATGAACAGTTCAGCCAGCTTGTTGGCCGCACCAAGGGGCGCGCCACAGATTTGTCGGGCGAGCTTGTTGTAACCTCATTGGAGTTTCTGGCGCAAAACCTGTTGCCCGCACTAAACGCCTTCCAAATCCAGTACCCAAAGGTCGTCATACGTTACATCACCAGCGACCGGATTTTCAAAATGGAATACGGCGAAGCCCATATTGCAATACGCGCGGGCCCGAAACCGCAAGACCCCGATAATATTGTACAAGCCTTCACCCAATTTGAAACGGGGCTATATGCAAGTGCCAATTACGCAAAACGAAATGGCATACCTAAAACCCCCGCAGAATATCCTAACCATAATTTCGTCGGTTCGGATAACCCAAATTCTGGCGCTCCGTTTTTCGCATGGATGCGCGAAAACATTCCGAAAGACAGGGTATTCCTTTGCACAAACAGCCAGCGCATTCTGGATCAGGCGATAATCTCTGGCACAGGCATCGGCTTCATGCGTGAAGAGGACGCGCAACAGTATAAATTGGTTGAGGTACTGGCCCCAAGGGACGAATGGCGAAATACCTCATGGCTCGTCACCCATGTAGATTTGCACCGCACCGCAAAAGTGCAAGCGTTTCTGGCTATCCTGAAACAACACATCTAACCTGATAAAGATTCTGCTTCCATTCCCATCGATTCGCGCCTAAAAGCCCCCATCCCGTGCAAATTCACGGGACTCCACGGGCCTGACTGGACGATATCCCGGTCTGCGCCATTAACCTAAATCTCAAGGAGACCCCGATGTCGATAACACCAGAGCTAAAAGCAGAGCTTATCAAAGAATATGCAACCAAGCCGGGCGATACTGGTTCACCTGAAGTTCAGGTTGCTATCCTTACGTCCCGCATCAAAACGCTGACAGAGCACTTTAAAACCAACAAAAAAGACAACCACTCTCGTCGTGGTCTTTTGAAAATGGTTGCCCTCCGTCGTAAACTGCTGGACTACGCAAAAGGCAAAGACGAGGCCCGTTATCAGGACCTGATCAAACGCCTAGGCATCCGCCGCTAGGTTGGGTTGCATTCAAGAATTTAAAGCCCGTTCCGTTTGGAGCGGGTTTTTTTCGTTTGGGGGTGATGTTCTGAACAGGGCATGGAGTTGTTTAATTTTTATATGCAATGAAATATATGACTTTTACGGTTAAATCATAACAAGAATTATCGCCTGAATAAATTCTTTGAATGTCTGCTCTGAGCCCAAAGTAACCAATTTTTGTTTGAATTTATTCTCCTCCATCTTTACGGTGGTGATTGCAACCCACCTAAGTCCATGGAAATCAGTATGTCCAACATCGTATACATCGCAACGAGCTTAGATGGGTATATCTCTGCCCCAGATGGCGGTTTAGATTGGCTCTCGTCCGTTCCCAATCCGAACGGGGATGATTTGGGTTTTTCGAAGTTTATGGACAGAGTCGATACAATCGTGATGGGGCGGGTCACTTTTGAAACCGTCGTAGGATTTGGTTCTGGATGGCATTACCCAATTCCCGGTATTGTACTCAGCTCGACGATGAGTGAGGCGCCCGAAGGCTTTGCAGAACATGTTCAATTTGCCAATGGATCGCCCGAGGAGATAGTTCAGATTGCAAATGATCAAGGCTTTGAAAACCTCTACATAGACGGTGGAAAGACAATCCAACGCTTTCTGAGCAAGGACCTGATAGACGAACTAATAATTACTGAAATCCCCGTTTTACTTGGTGGAGGGACTCGATTGTTTGGAACGTTGGATCAAGAAATGGCGTTCGAATTCTTGGAAACAGACGTCTTGCTTGGTCAGCTCGTCAAAAGACACTATAGCCGGAAACGCTCCTGATAGCTGCGGTCCAATTGGTTGGGCGAGCGAAGACATACTACCACCTGTCGCGAACGGCGGCTTTGTCCCGCATAATAGCCATTCACCAATTTGCATCATCAGCCTCAAAGCCAAGTTAGACCTGACCTTAACCGTACGGCCTACGTTCATCACACGGGCTTGGTCTGGTAGCCCGATTCGATACCCCCTTTCCAAACCCATATTTTCCCTGTATATGCCCGCCTATCTGAAACGCACCGCTTTGACCCTGGCGGACGCATAGGAACAGGGGTCGGTGGCAATGGGGCCACTATTTTATCGGGAGACCTTGGAAGGCCAAGGAGTGCTCCCTTACTAGGAAACATATATGTTTAACATTGTTAAAAAATCAATCGAATGGGGCGAAGAAACTCTAACCCTTGAAACCGGCAAAATCGCGCGTCAAGCTGACGCCACCGTAATTGCCACCTTGGGTGAAACTTCAGTATTGGCAGCCGTCGTGTTTGCCAAAAAAGAAAAACCGGGCATGGATTTCTTTCCACTGACCGTGAACTACCAAGAAAAATACTATGCCGCCGGTAAAATTCCGGGTGGCTTTTTCAAACGCGAAGCGCGTCCAACTGAAAAAGAAACGCTGACCGCGCGTCTGATCGACCGTCCAATCCGCCCTTTGTTTATTCCGGGTTTCAAACACGAAACCCAAGTGACTTTGACAGTTCTGTCACATGACCTTGTGAATGACCCGGACATGGTTGCGATGATCGCCGCCTCTGCCGCACTGACATTGTCAGGCGCACCGTTCCGTGGCCCAATCGCATCTTGCCGCGTTGGCTTTGAAGATGGCGATTATGTGTTGAACCCGACAGTGGACGACATGCACGATCTACGCAACAAGCCAGAACAACGTCTTGACCTTGTTGTTGCAGGCACCAAAGACGCTGTGATGATGGTTGAGTCTGAAGCTTATGAGCTGTCAGAAGATGAAATGCTGGGCGCTATCAACTTTGCCCATGCGCAAATCCAGCCTGTAATTGATATGATCATCGACATGGCTGAAGATGCAGCCAAAGAGCCGTATGATTATCAGGAACCTGACTATAGCGATCTTTATAAAGTCGTGAAAAAAGCCGGCGAAAAAGCTGTTCGCGCGGCATTTGGCAACACTGACAAACAAGAACGCACAGCGGCTATTTCAGCTGCACGCGATCTGATCAAAGAAGCTTTGAACGAAGAACAGTTGGAAGACACGAACTTAGGTTCTTGCATGAAAAAACTGGAAGCTGAAGTTGTCCGTGGCGACATCGTTAAAACCGGCAAGCGTATCGATGGCCGCGATTTGACAACAGTCCGTCAAATCGTTTCTGAAACCGGTATCCTGCCACGCACCCACGGGTCTGCGTTGTTTACACGCGGCGAAACCCAAGGGTTGGTTGTGACCACTTTGGGCACAGGCGATGATGAGCAAATGATCGACGCGCTGAATGGCACATACCGTTCACCTTTCTTGTTGCACTACAACTTCCCTCCATACTCTGTTGGTGAATGTGGTCGTAACTTCGGCCCGGGCCGTCGTGAAATCGGTCACGGCAAATTGGCATGGCGCGCATTGCAAGCGGTTCTGCCTGCAGCAACTGACTTTCCATACACAATCCGTGTGGTGTCAGAAATCACCGAGTCAAACGGGTCATCTTCAATGGCTTCCGTCTGTGGTGGTTCATTGTCAATGATGGACGCAGGCGTTCCGTTGAAAGCACCTGTTGCTGGTGTTGCTATGGGTCTGATCCTTCAAGATAGCGGCGAATACGCGATCCTGACAGATATCTTGGGTGACGAAGATCACTTGGGCGATATGGACTTTAAAGTGGCCGGTACTGAAAACGGTATCACGTCATTGCAAATGGACATCAAAGTTGCGGGCATCACACCGGATATTATGGAAAAAGCCATGGCGCAAGCCAAAGACGGCCGCCTTCATATCCTTGGTGAAATGGCCAATGCTTTGACTGAAGCAGGTTCATTCTCTGAACATGCTCCGCGTATTGAAACCATCCAGATCAACCCGGAAAAAATCCGTGAAGTGATCGGGTCTGGCGGTAAAGTGATCCGTGAGATTTGTGAAGTATCCGGTGCTAAAGTTGACATCAACGACGACGGCGTGATCAAAATCGCGTCTTCCAATGGTGAGCAAATCGATAAAGCCCGCGCAATGATCATGGAAATCGCAGCCGAGCCGGAAGAGGGCATGATCTACACTGGTAAAGTTGTGAAGGTTATGGACTTCGGTGCATTCGTGAACTTCTTTGGCAAACGCGACGGACTTGTCCACGTATCCCAAATGGCCAACGAGCGGGTAAACCACCCGAACGATCTGGTCAAAGAAGGCCAATCAGTTAAAGTGAAACTGATGGGTTTTGATGACCGCGGCAAAGTGCGTTTGAGCATGAAGGTTGTGGATCAGGAAACTGGTAAAGAGATTACTGAGTAAGCTTTAACAAGCAAACTCTTTATTAAAGAATTGGAAGGCCTCGCATTTGCGGGGCCTTTTATTATTTGAAATTTTATATGTACTTACCATTCGGGCATAACCTTGCCTGCCCAGATATATATGAACCATCAGGGGCTAGCGTTGGTTGCTTAGACATAAAGACTCCATTCACAATTTTCTATTTAATCAATCTATACATATTTAGGCCATCATCCCCAGACGAGGGCCGCGCCCACCCTCATCTCAAGCGCTTCGCGTTTCAATAAATCCCCATAAATCCCCTCTTCCCCTGCCCATCATCCTCGCCTATCTTATCTGTTGGGCTGGCGCAGGTTAGCCTCGGGGTGTCGTAACCTCTCCCTAGACGGTTGGTATCAACCGTCAATGATGCCTTCTCGAACATTTGGTCGGGGAGGTTATGACGTATGTCCAAGGCTTCGGCCCAAAGGTCATAGCAGTCGTTCTAGGGCGGCTTACGAACTCCCCGGCTGTCGAAGCATTTCGACAGCCGTTTTCATTTGAAATGTTTATGGGAGGCTGATTTGAAAACCATCCGATTGAACGACAAACAACGCTGTTGGGTGCGGGGCTATCTGCACACCAGCAAAGATTACGACCCCAATGATCCGTTTATCCAATTGCTGCACGTACTTCTGGAACGCCCTGAAATTACCGACATTCAAATACGAACGGATCATCCGATTGCGCGGGTGATGATCAGGCAAATGGAAACGCCATCACAATGAAGCACTTGATCCAAATCAACGACCCACCCCATCCCAACACCTATAGTTCATTCGAACAACAACTTTATAGGTACCCCAATGACATACAAAACCATCACCCTCAGCCTGAAAAATCTGGAAAATGCGGAACGGTTATGCGCTTACGCCTGTATGGTTGCGCGCAAGTTCAACGCCCATCTGATCGGGGTGCATACTATTCCTGCTTTAGAAGTTTACCCCGGCATGTTGGCCCCTGCCAGCCTTAGCCAGATGACCGGTTATGCTGACAAGCAAAAAGAGATTTCCACCGGGATCAAAAAGATTTTTGATCATGCGGTGCAGGCAGAAGATTTCATATCTGAATGGCGCGAGGTGGATGCACAATATCTGGGGTCAGAGCATCAATTGATGGCCGACTGGATCGGGGCGGATCTGGTCATTATCGGCCAGTCAAATCCTGATCGTGACCGCCGTGACCAGCGCAGTCATGTGGAAAATGCGGTGCGCAATTCGGGTCGTCCGGTTCTGGTGTTGCCCTATGCCGGCAAGTTTGAAACCATCGGTGAAAACATCCTGCTGGGTTGGAGCGGTACGCGTGAAAGTACACGTGCGGCCCATGATGCCCTGCCGTTCATCAAAGCTGCCAAAGCCACACAGATTTTCTGGGTTGGCAAACAGGATGAGCGTACGCATTATCTAGAACAAACCGCCCGCGAAATGGCCGTGGGGCTGGATCGTCACGGTGCCAGAGTTACGGTTACCCACCGTGAGCCGGGCGATATTTCCATTGGTGACGAGCTGTTGAATGAGGCCAGCGACATGGGCTCTGATCTGATCGTTACCGGCGGGTTCGGCCATTCACGGATTTACGATTTTGTTTTGGGCGCCACCACCAACCACATTCTAAAATGTATGACTGTGCCGGTTTTATTCGCGCATTAGAGCGATTCGACTTAATGTTGAACCGTCATCCCCCGACTTGTTCGGGGGATCGTATTCGTAGCCTGCTGTCATTTATGGCTTGTGATCAATAAATGTTTTCAAGCTTAATATTCAACCCCGATTTGTGCCTTAACCCCTGAACGGAACGGGTGTTTAATCAGCTCCATTTCGGTGACCAGATCAGCGATTTCAATCAGGTCGGGTTTGGCATTGCGCCCTGTCAGAACCACATGAGTCATATGGGGTTTCTGGGTGGCTAGAAATTCGACCACCTCACCGATATCGACGTAATCATAGCGAATGGCGATATTGATCTCATCCAGCAGAACCATCGAGTTGCTTTCATCCAGGATCAGTTCCTTGGCCTTGGCCCACGCAGCCTGCGCCATTTCCGTGTCACGGGTTTTATCTTGGGTTTCCCATGTGAAGCCTTCGCCCATGGTGTGAAACGAACACAGATCAGTATGGTTTTTCAGGATCAAATCGCGCTCGCCCGTGGACATGCCACCCTTGATAAACTGGACAACGGCAGATTTCATACCGTGGGCGATGTGGCGGAAAATCATACCGAAGGCGGCAGATGATTTACCTTTGCCCTTGCCCGTATGCACAATGATCAGGCCTTTTTTTTCAGTCTTGGTCGCCATGATTTTATCACGCGCGGCCTTTTTCTTGGCCATTTTCATCGCGTGTCGTTCGGTGTCAGCACTCATTGGGTTGCTCCTTAAAAGAGTGTTAAGAGTAGCGGCACAAGGATGGCCGTGGCAAGTGCATTCGCACCCATACCGACACCTGCAAAAGTGCCTGCAGTTTCGTTCACCTGAAAGGCCCGCGCCGTGCCAATACCGTGGCTGGTAATACCAACCGCAAATCCACGTGCGCGGTAATCGGTGATTTTAAGTGCGTTCAACAAAGGTGTGCAAACAATTGCCCCCGTGATGCCCGTTAAAATCACCATCACGGCAGTTAATGTGGGTGAGCCACCAATGCTTTCGGATATTCCCATTGCAACGGGGGCGGTAACGGATTTCGGGGCAAGTGACAATAAAACTTCACCGCGAATACCAAAGGCGTAAGCGATGCCTAATGCAGTGCCTATGGCAGTAATCGGCCCGACGATAAGGGCGACCAGCATCGGGATGATGGATTTTCCCACCTGTCGCAGGTTCAAATACAGTGGCACTGCCAGACAAACAGTTGCGGGGCCAAGCATGAAGTGTACGAATTTTGCACCGTCAAAATAGGTTTCATAAGTTGTGCCGCTTACGGTTAACGCCACTGCTAATAGGATGACTGCGATCAACACTGGATTAACATAGGCGCGTTTGCCGCTGGCCTGAAATAACGCATCGCCGATAATATAAGCGGCCAAGGTTGCGGTTAGCCAAAGCAAAGGTTCGCTTGAAAGATAGGTCCAGATGTCTTGAAAGTCAGTCATTGGATTGCCCCATCAGTTTCGCCGTCAAAGTAAAAGCATAGACGCTGACCACAATCGCCGCGATGGTACTGAGGATAATTGCCAGCAGAATAACACCCACATCACTGCCTAGGGTTTTTATGTGTCCTACAACTCCCACACCGGCCGGGACAAACAGCAAAGACAGATGCGCAAGCAACCCCTGAGCGGTTGATTTGATCGCATCCGCAAAGGCGGGACGCAAGATCAGCAATACAAGAAAGAATACCATGCCCAGCACCGGGCCGGGCAAGGGCAGCCCAAGTGCGCGTGTGATAACTTCGCCCAATAGTTGCAAGCTTAATATGACTGCTAGGTGATTTATCATTCAATTTGCCTAATCGGTTTTTGATCCTGTGTATTTTGGCAGGTCATCACCCAGATGCAACCAATCTAATTTTTCGCCCGTGTGCACATGGAATTTGGGGTCAAAATTCTGCGGGTGTTCCAAGCTTGCCGCATAAAGGTGGATTTCACCTGCGTAATGTTCAGCCTGAAATGCCATTGGTGTACCGCAGGTTTCGCAGAAATGCCGTTGCACGCCTTTGGATGAGCGGTAGATTTTTGGAGTACCGCCGGTCCATTTGAAATTATCCAACAGCACGCCGATATAGGCCACAACCGGGGCCGCACAATTACGTCTACAATCATCGCAATGGCAATAACAGGCCCATGTATGTTCGCCCGAATATTCCCATGAAGTTGCGCCGCATAGACAGTGGCCTTTGGTCATCTCAGTTCCTTAAAAATGCTAGTTTTGTTGTCAAAATATTTACCAGATCGTCCTGCATATGCTCATAATTGTCGGGAATGCTCAAACATCTGATTGGCTTATCCCGAAGGGCCGTGCCAAAAAGCGAGTTAAGCTTTTTCTTTTGTTTTAACTCCATCACGATAATTTTGTCTGCCCATTCAATCTCATCCAACGAAACCACTGTATCAGCGTCAAGATCGACACCGGCACAATCCGTATTTGCCACACCCCAACCTGTAATCAATTTTGCAGCTGTTAGGCTGCGTTTGCATGCTTTTCCACAGATGAACAGAATGTTGGGTTTGCTCATAGCAGCCCCTCAATTCGTGCACGCGCCGAGTTGGATTTTGGCACCCATAACCCACGATCTATGGCTTCTTGCAAGCGTTCAGCCATTTCGCGCAATGCGACGGGATTATGCTCTGTAATGAATTCCCGCGTATCATCATCTTCCAGAAATGCGTGATGCACCAGATCGAAGTGATGGTTTTTAACCGCCCCCGTAGTGGCGGCGAAAGCGAACATGTAATCCAGCGTAGCCGCCATTTCAAACGCACCTTTATAGCCGTGACGTTTAACGCCTTCGATCCATTTTGGGTTCACAACGCGGCTGCGCACAACGCGGCCAATCTCTTCGTCCAGTGTGCGGATAACTGGGCGTTCGGGGCGCGAATGATCGTTGTGATAGATCGGACGATCTTTACCTTGCAGGGATTTCACGGCTGCAGCGGCCCCACCTTCAAACTGGTAATAATCGTCACTGTCCAGAACATCATGTTCGCGATTATCTTGATTTTGCACAATCGCATCGACGCGTGAAAGTTGCGTTTCCATCGCCCCACGTGCGCTTAAGCCTTGCGCATCCTTGCTGTAAGCGTAGCTGCCCCATTCCAGATAGGCATCACCCAGATCAGCCGCATCATTCCACAGGCGTTCATCAATCATCGCTTGCAGTCCAGCCCCATAAGCACCGGGTTTCGCGCCAAACACGCGGTATTGATCTTCGCCCTTGGCATGTGCCGCCGCCGCAGGGTTCATATCATGTGGTTCATCAAGTTCCATCACGGCACGCGCAGCACTGTCGACCAAAGCGATCAGTTGCGGGAAAGCATCGCGGAAAAAACCCGAAATACGCAAGGTGACATCGACACGGGGGCGGTCCAGAACCGAGAGTGGCAGGATTTCAAAGCCTGTCACACGGCGGTTGGCGCTGTCCCATTTCGGCTTGACCCCCATCAGGGCCAAAGCTTGCGCAATGTCATCACCACCTGTGCGCATGTTCGCAGTCCCCCATGCGGTCAGCAGCATGGAGCGCGGCCAGTCGCCGTGGTCTTGTAAGTGGCGTTCGATCAGCAGGTTGGCAGATTTCCAGCCCAAGGCCCAAGCGGTTGGTGTTGGCACGGCGCGACTGTCGACCGAGAAAAAGTTACGGCCCGTGGGCAGCACATCCATGCGCCCACGTGTGGGGGCGCCCGATGGTGCAGGGGCGACGAACTGCCCGTTCAGTGCGGTAAGAAGGCCCTTTATTTCGGATGGGCCACAGGCTTGGACTGTTGGGCGGACATGTGTATTGATCCCATCAAGAACGGCTTGGCTATGTTCACCAACTGCCGTCTGTCCGGCAATCATCAAACCAGCCAGTAACTCTATACGTTCAACCGTGTCGCCGTTACTGCGCCATGTATCAGATAAAACGCCAACCAGTTCCTGCGGTTTAACCCCTGCCCAAATCGCAGCCATTTCGCAATCCAACGGATCGAAGCCCAAGCCTAGGTCCTTGGCGATCGCGCGTTGCAAAGAGGCATCCGCGCCTTTGCTTGTACCACGCGGCACCCGCACTAAAGCCTGAATAAGATCAGCCTCTAAACCTGCTTCGGGTGATTGCCCGAAAATATGCAAACCATCGCGAATTTGTGCTTCTTTCAACTCGCACAGATATTCATCCAGTTTGGCCAAATCTTGATCTTCATCGTTTCCTGTCAGACCCGCATCTTCATCCAGCCCCGTGACCGAGGTCAGGGCTAGGATTTCGTGCCGAATATGCTTGATACGGCGTGGGTCAACACCAGCGGCTTCATAATATTCATCAACCAAAGCTTCCAGATCACGCAGTGGCCCATAAGTTTCTGCCCGTGTCATCGGCGGTGTCAGGTGATCGATAATCACAGCAGAGGCGCGTCGTTTGGCCTGCGTGCCTTCGCCCGGGTCATTAACGATAAACGGATATATATGCGGCGTCGGGCCAAGGATCACTTCGGGCAGGCAGGTGTCTGATAGTGCCAGAGCTTTGCCGGGCAGCCATTCCAGATTGCCGTGTTTGCCCATATGGATCAGCGCGTCGGCACCGAACTGGTTGCGTAGCCAAAAATAGAACGCAAGGTAGTTGTGCGGTGGCACAAGATCGGGGGAATGGTAGGTGTCTTTGGGGTCGATATTATAGCCCCGTGCGGGTTGCACGCCCACGACCACATTGCCAAAACTGAAGATAGACAGGGAAAAGCGGCCACAATCCACTTCGCCACGCGTGTAAAACGGGTCTTGCTCGGGGGTGCCCCAGCGGGCCTCGATCTTTTCGCGGACTTCCCATGGCAGTTGTCCGTAAGCAACCTGGTAATCTGCCATCGACATGTCCACACCACCTGTGCGGGTGGCGCGATCAGTTAGCCAGTTGGTGGGGCCGGCCATGATTTGATCCATCAGGGCTTTGCTGTTTTCGGGGATGTTGTGCAGGCTGTAGCCTTGTTCAGACAGTGCGTTCAGCGTGTGAACAGTGCCCGCAGGCGTATCCAATCCAACACCGTTAGCAAGGCGTCCGTCCTTGTTTGGATAGTTCGCCAAAATGATCCCGACCTTGCGGTCAGAAGGGGCTGTGTGTCGTAAATCTGCCCAGTTTTTCGCCAAGTCTGCGACAAATTCAATGCGGTCGCCACGGGCGCGGTATGTGGCGATGGGGCACTCTGTTGCATCGTCAAAATACGCTTCACCTTTGAAAGAAACCGCGCGTGACAAGATACGCCCGTCAACCTCTGGCAGGGCCACATTCATGGCGATGTCCCGCGCTGAAAGCCCGTGTAAGCCTTCTTCCCAGCCCTGTTCTGATGCTGCTGAAAGTACCACCTGAAATACGGGTGCTGCGTTGGCTGCGGGCATGGTAAAGGGGTTTGACGCCCCTTTACCATGCTCATCTTGATGTGGAGAGCCAACTGCGAAACTGGTGCAGTTCAGTATGGTTGAGGGTGGTGCATTTTCGAACAAGCTTTGCAGCGTTGCGACGGAAACATCGTCTTTCAAGGATGCCACAAAGACCGGCAGCGGATTCAGCCCACGTTTCAACAGGCTTTTGACCAACCTGTTGATCGGGTTCAATCCTGCGCCTTGCACCAAAGCGCGGTAAAAAATAATCGGCACGATGGGTGCGTCATCTGTCCAACTGGTCTGCGCCGCACTCAAATCCGCAATACCGGCACCCGGCCAATAGACCCCTGCACGCAGCAACGGTTTGGCCTGTTCGGGCTTGTCAGTTCCGTCCAGCATGGCGCGGGCATAGCGCAGGAAGTTTTCGGCATTTTGCGAGCCGCCTTCGACCATGTAGGCCCAAAGTGCTTCCCAGTCTTCGCGGTTTACGGTGGACAGATCCCAGAGTTCCGGATCGGGTTTATCGTCACCAGGCAATACCACGAACGCGATGCCAGCGGCGCCAAGGCGGGACGCGTATTGTTCCAGCCCGTACTTCCAATAACCTGTGCCGCCCAGAACACGGGCGATGACCAATTTTGATTTCCCAGCGCAATTCTCAATGTGCAGATCGATCGACATCGGATGTTGCAGGTGCATCATGCTGGCTAGCCGCAGACTGCCAATATCCTGACCCAATGTGGAACGCGCCTCTGACAGGCCCGCAAGTTCGGTGTCAGCGGCAGAAATAAACACGATGTCGGCAGGTGTCTGGCCCAGATCGAACGGTTCTGATCCGTCGTCGATACTGCCCGGCGTTGCGGCAAGAAGGTGCATCTAAAGAGCCTTTTCCATGAACAAGCTGACGGGGTCTTCATCATAAGGGCCGAATTTTCCGCATATGGAGTAGCCCAAGGATTTGTAAAGTGCGACAGCGGCCGCCAGTTTATCACCGGTTTCCAGTTTCACAGATTGCAGCCCTTGGGCTTTGGCCTGCTCTTCCAGATGGGCCATCAGGGTTTTTGCAATGCCAAGGCCACGCGCGTGGTCAGGCACATAAAGCCGTTTCACTTCGCCATATGCGGCTTCATTGACCAAAGCGACACAGCCCATAGCGATACTGTTTTTGCGGGCGACAAAGAAAGACACTTTATCGCCCAGCAATTCATCCGCCGTGAAAGTGAAACATTCATCCGCAGTGTAAACCGCGCGCAAAGCCACTTCGCTGCCATTTATCAGCTTATGCCCGTCTTCGGTGACGGGGCTTTCCTGTGTGACGGTTATTTGCCTCACGCTTGCAGGGCTTTGGTTATGGCGGCTTGATCAAGGCCCGCTTGCCCGATCACGACCAATCGTGTGACACGTGGATCACTGCCAAACGGTTTGTCGAAATAACTGTCAATGCGCGGCCCAACCGCCTGCACCGTCAGGCGCATGGGTTTGCCTGTGACGGCGACAAAGCCTTTCAGGCGCAGGATGTCGTGTTCGCGGATAATGTCTGCGACTTTTGCAGAGAATGTGCTGACATCGGTGATTTCATCGCGTTCCACAATGAAGCTTTCAAATTCATCATGATCGTGATCATGGTGGTGATGATCGTCGTGGTCATCATCATGATCGCCATCGTGATGATGGTGGTGATGCGCGTGACGCGCGGCCATATCATCTTCGGCCCCTATGCCTTGGCCCAGCAACACATCCACCGGCAGCGCACCCATCGTGGCTTTGATCACTTGCACGCCCGCCCGACTTTCACCTTTGAGTTTGGCAACCAATGCAATGGCATCGTCTTCGCCCAGCAGATCGGATTTGTTCACCACGATCAAATCGGCACAAGCCACCTGATCTTCAAACAGTTCCGATAGCGGCGTTTCGTGATCCAAGTTCTCGTCTTGCGCACGTTGTGCATCTACCGCTTCCACCGAATGGGCAAAGCGGCCTTCGGATACGGCTTTGCCGTCAACTACCGTAACCACGCCGTCAACGGTAACCTTGGTTTTAATGTCGGGCCAATTGAACGCCTGTACCAGAGGTTGCGGCAAGGCCAGACCAGAGGTTTCAATCACGATGTGATCGGGCTTTGGATCACGCGCCAGAAGCTGTTCGATCGTGGGGATAAACTCATCAGCCACGGTGCAGCAAATGCAGCCGTTGGACAGTTCTACAATATCGTCTTTTGTGCAGGTTTCATCACCGCAACCTGTCAGAATATCGCCGTCGACACCTAGGTCGCCGAATTCGTTGATGATCAACGCGATGCGCTTGCCGCTTGCGTTTTGCAGCATGTGGCGAATGAGGGTGGTTTTACCGGCACCTAGGAAGCCTGTGACAACAGTTGCGGGGATTTTTTGGGCCATTAGAGGTTCCGATCGACGAAGTTCAGTGGGTTATAGTAAATGAGATAAGCAGAGTCATTAGCCATGTCTTGCCGCAATCTGACGGGTGCGCTAGTGGGATATGCAACCGAAGTGCTTAATCTGAAAGATAATATGTTGCGCCATACAGTTTTTATCTGCTCGACCTGCCAAAAAGACGATGAAACAAAGCCTAAGGGTGATGAATTGGCAACGGCGTTGAAAGCAATCTTTGCAAAAGTCGATGATCCCGCGATACGTGATTTCAACATCGAAACTTTCGCCTGCATGTCTGCTTGTGCCAATCCCACGGCAATATCATTTCGCGCGCAAGGTAAGGCGGCATATATGTTTTCAGATGTTGATCCGGTTAAAGACCAGCAGGATATTCTGGCCTTTGCCAAGCTATATATTGCAGCAAAAGACGGCTGGATTGAAGACGCGCGCCCATGTGGGCGGCTTCGCCATTGCCTGTTAGGGCGTATTCCAGCCGATCCTGTCATGGAACCTGAATAACCATTTCAGCACTTAGCGGTTTATTTCCAACGCTTAAGGTACTGTGGTCATTGGCGTTCAAAGATGCGGATACTGTGACCTGCCCGGCAGGCAGTTTGCCGATGTGCATCCACGGTGAATACAGACGCGCCAGTTTTTCGCCATTCACATAGATATGCGCATGGCCTTCACCCGACGTGTTTTCCTGATTCACATTCTCAGGGGTAAAGCTGAAATTGGTGGTGATGATTTGTAGGTTCCAACCTGAAACGGCATCTTTGTGCAAGACCACATCAATGGTCGGTGCATCTGCGCCTTCGGGCAGATCAATCATCTGGCCGTGGTTATGGCCGTGATCCACCGTAGCATCAGCGGTAACATTATGATCGTGGTCATGACTATCCAGTGTGATGCCGTTTGATGCGGCAATCAGGAAGCCAAAGCCCGTTCCGAAAAACAGACCTATGATTAAAAGTGCAAGTGGTTTTTGCATTGTAATACTCATAGTTTGTGGTGAAGAAGAGTGGCTGCCCAGACTAGGCAGCCACTAGATCTTAATTAAGCGTTGTCTTCGCGTTGCCAAAAATAGGCAGCAAACAGACCAAGCAGAACCCATGCGGCCAAACCGACACCCAAAGCGCGCGACGCAAACAGGCTGCCCAGCTCCGGTGGTGTGGTGCCTGTGAACGTATCTGGGTGCGGTGCGCCGATGACATGAGGCAATAGAAGCAACACAATGGCTGCCCCCCAAGCTTTCCAGTTTTGTCCGAATGCGATCAAAGCCATGGAAAGACCTGTCACTGCGATGGTTAAAAACCACCAGACTTGCCGTGTGGCAACATCTGCCGCAGCACTGCCGGGCACTTCGGGTGGCAGGCTGATCGCGGGCGCAAAATGCACCGTGATAAAACCCGCGAGGCCCCAAAGGATACCTTTGCGCGCTGTGATTTTTACACCCCGTTCATCTGCCAGTGCCATTGCGGCAACCAGCATTAAACCGTAGCCGGTATAAACCAAAGCCGAAAATAGAATGCTTAGACCATCGCGCATTGCGTCGAATGTTAAAGCGGGACCATGGGCAACACTGCCCTCAGTTCCGAAATGCAGCTTGGCGCCGGTTTCATAAAGTTCGGCGTGCAACAAAACTGGTTGCACGAATACAAGTTGCAGCACGGCGGCAATCAGCCCTGCTACAAAACCAGCGAACAATGCGCTGGTTAATATGCGTGTGAACATGTCTTAGTGGCAGGGAAAGCCGGATGCGTGACGCACGTCATGTGCCGCATCGTGCAATGTAGAGGCCTGAACATGGCCCGCGAAAACCATAATGCCAAGGCCCAGCAAAGCTGTGAATGCTATAGCAAGTGTGTTTGAATTTACGCGTGTTCTTGTGTGTGTAATCGTTGTCATAATAGTCTCCTATGCCGTCACTCCCGACAGCCTTTGTTAAGGTCACGCAAGGCTGGTTTCCTGACTTGTGGATCAATTGCATTCCGTCTGCCTTCCCAGTGTTGCCACCAGTGGCGTGGTTGACGGGTGCTCTCCACATACAGTCGCGGGGGCGGTTGTGGTTTTAGGCCCCTTTTGGGTCGGCCCTGTCCACATTCCCATTTGATCCCCAGACGCTTTGCATCCTAGTGGGGAACCATGCCCCTTGTTAATGACCTTGGACGCTGCATTGGTCAATAGGGTTTGCGACCGAGATATGAACAATTACGTCATAATAATGTGTGGTTAGACGGCTGAAATCTGCCGAATATTCCAATATGTTGTGGATAACTGGCTTAAATACGCAATATAGAGGGTATTTAGGTTGACTCACATGGGGTCTAGCCGACATTTTGGGATTAACGGAATCATTAGGAACAGATCATACCGTGAAGTTCAGTAAACTCAGACTGACAGGCTTTAAAAGTTTCGTAGACCCTACGGAGCTGGTGATTTCCGACGGGCTAACGGGTGTTGTCGGGCCAAACGGCTGTGGCAAATCCAACCTGCTGGAAGCCCTGCGTTGGGTGATGGGCGAAAATCGCCCGACCGCGATGCGTGGTGGCGGTATGGACGATGTGATCTTTGCTGGTGCCTCGGCCCGCCCCGCACGTAACTATGCCGAAGTATCACTAATACTGGGCAACGAAGATCGCACTGCACCGCCTGCGTTTAATGACGCGGATAGTCTGGAAGTGGTGCGGCGCATTACCCGTGATGTGGGCTCGGCCTATAAGGCCAATGGCAAAGAGACCCGAGCACGTGATGTACAGATGCTGTTTGCGGATGCCTCTACTGGTGCGCATTCACCTGCTTTGGTGCGCCAAGGGCAAATCTCGGAATTGATCAACGCCAAACCCAAAGCGCGACGACGCATTCTGGAAGAGGCTGCCGGTATTTCCGGCCTCTATCAACGCCGCCATGAAGCAGAGTTGAAGCTTAAAGGAGCAGAAACCAATTTAACCCGCGTCGATGATGTGGTTGAACAATTGGACAGCCAGTTGAACACACTGAACCGTCAGGTGCGACAAGCGGCACGGTATCGCGAGATTGGTGAACAGTTACGCCATGCGGAAGGTTTGCTGTTATATGGCCGTTGGAAAGAAGCTGAAGCCACCCGTCTTGGGGCTGAGCAGGCTTTGACCGAGGCCAGCAAAGCGGCAGGTGCTGCCCAAGGGGCAGCAGCACAGGCGGTAAAACAACGTGCAGCTATGGAAGATAAAGTGCCCCCCTTGCGCGAAGAGGAAACCATTGCGGGTGCAATTACCCAACGGTTGGTGGTCGAGCGTGATACATTAAGCGATCAGGAAAACCGCGCGCGCCAAGCCATTGAAACGCTGCAATCACGCATTACGCAACTTGGTCACGATATTGATCGTGAACGCGGCCTGAATAAAGACGCTGATGAAACTATTGAGCGTTTGAACTGGGAAAAAGACGCGCTGGATAAAGCATCTCTTGGGCATGATGATAAGGTTGACGCATCAAATAAAGACGCCCGTGATGCGGCGGCAGTGATGCAGGAAAAAGAAGCTGGTTTAGACAAGCAATCCGAAGATGTGGCACGCTTGGCTGCACGGCATCAGTCGGCGCACCGTAAATTGGAAGATGCGCAAAGCACTTTTGTGAAACGTGAAGAACAAAGTGGTGCTGCAGCGCAATCGGTTGTGTTTGCGCAAGAGGGTTTGAAAGATGCTGAAGAGCGTTTGAAACAGGCCCAAACCAAATATACGGTATCGCATGAGACGGCTTTGCGGGCTGAACAGTTGCTGGCGGAAATGGATCGTAAGCGTGTGGATACACAGGCTGCCGAAAGCGAAGTACGCGGCGCTTTGTCTGAAGCCGAAGGTGAAGCGAATGCGTTGGGGGCCGAAGTTGCCGCCTTGCAACGGGTGATTTCGCGTGACCATGATACCGGCGCGCAGTTGATTGATGATGTGCGTGCAAAAGCAGGTTATGAGGCGGCACTGGGGGCCGCCCTAGCTGACGATCTGAAAGCCCCGATTGTGGGGCCTGACGGGGTTTCGGGCTGGGCGCGTTTGGCGGATTACACCGCAAACGCCGCGCTGCCAAACGGGGTAGAAGACCTTGCAGCTTATGTGACCGCACCTGACGTATTATCGCGTCGTTTAAGCCAGATCGGGCTGGTGACACAGGCAGATGGGGCCGCTTTGCAGACCACATTGAAGCCGGGCCAACGGCTGGTTAGTGTTGAAGGTGATCTGTGGCGTTGGGATGGGTACCGCGCAGGCGGCGAGGATACACCAACAGAAGCGGCATTGCGTTTGCAACAGGAAAACCGTTTGCTGGCGTTGAAAGAAACCCATACAGATGCGGATACGAAAGCCACTGCGGCGCGTGCGGATTTTGATCTAGCACATGCGTCTTTGCTGGCAGCAACCGAGGCAGACCACGAAGCACGGCGCAATCGTAAAACTGCAGATGATGCGGCGACAGATGCAACACGGCAAATGTCACGTGCCGAGGCTGATCGCGATATGCTGTCAGGCAAGCTGGAAACTTTGCAACTAGCCAAGACACGTCTGGAAGAAGAAACCATGTCAGCACGCGCAGGCTTGAAAGAGGCCGAACTTGGCATTCGCGACTTGGGCGACCTGGATACCGCGCGCGGTGACGTGGAAGCGTTGAAAGTTGCGGTTGAAGCGGCGCGGATGACGATGCTGACCAAGCGGTCTTTGTATGATGAAGTGCGCCGCGAAGGCGAAACCCGGTTACGCCGCCAACAGGAAATTACCAAAGAGGTCAGCGGCTGGAAATACCGGTTGGAAACCGCCGGAAAACGGATTTTCGAACTGGAAGAACGCAAAGTGAATTCGGAAGCCGATCTGAAACAGGCGACCTCTGCCCCTGAAGAGATTGCAGCGAAACGCGAAGAATTATCGAAAGCCATTGCAAAGACCCAAGAGCGGCTGAAAGTAGCCTCTGATGCTTTGGCGCTGGCCGAAACCACGTTGCGCGCGGCAGAAAATGAAGAACGCGAAACAGAACGTGCAGCGTCAACCGCGCGTGAAGCCCGCGCGCGTGCCGATGCAGTCTCCGATGCAGCCCGCATTCAGGTCTCAACCGCAGCTGATCGCATTCATGAAGAGCTGGAAACAGGCCCGGAAAACCTGTTGCAACAGTTGGATATTGATCCCAACAAGATGCCTGATGCCGCGCGTGTGGAAAGCGATGTGATGCGCCTGCGCCGACAACGCGATGCGTTGGGCGCGGTTAACTTGCGTGCAGAAGAAGATGCCAAAGAAGTAGCTGAAGAACGCAATTCCTTAGCCACTGAAAAGGAAGATTTGGACGCCGCAATCAGGAAGCTGCGCACCGGAATTGCCAGCCTGAACAAAGAAGGCCGCGAGCGATTGCTGGAGGCATTTGAGGAGGTCAACGAGCACTTCAAGGGCCTGTTTACACATCTCTTTGGTGGTGGTGAGGCTAATCTGGTGCTGGTCGAAAGCGATGACCCGCTGGAAGCTGGCCTTGAATTAATGTGCCAACCGCCCGGCAAAAAACTGTCAACAATGTCACTGCTTTCTGGTGGTGAACAAACCCTGACAGCAATGTCGCTGATATTCGCTGTGTTCCTGGCCAACCCGTCACCGATCTGTGTGCTGGATGAGGTCGACGCGCCACTGGATGATGCCAACGTCACGCGGTTTTGTGATTTGCTGGATGAGATGACTGAGCGCACGGACACACGCTTTATGATCATCACCCACCACGCCATCACCATGGCCCGTATGGACCGTTTGTTCGGGGTGACCATGGCAGAACAAGGTGTCATCCAGCTGGTGTCCGTTGATCTGGTTGAGGCTGAAAAGATGGTGGTTGAGGTTTAGAGGATTATAATTCAAAAATCATATAAAAAGACAACTTTCGGAGTAAAAGTTATGCAGAAACGGGATGTTAACAAAGTCGATACCGTGTTAGACGCTTATAGCGAACTCTTGGCGCGAACAATTTCAAACATGATTTATCTTGACCCACGACAAGTCAGCCAAAAATCTATTCGGCCGCGGCATCTGCTATACCGCCGCATCGCCAAAGAAACGGCGGAACAACGAGCGGCGCGTGTGGAACTTCGTCGAGTCGGGGCTGACAGGCCTGCAGAAGCACATAGCATGGCCGGATATGTGCGATTGCGCAGTCTCGCTGATTGCGTGTTGGATGTTATCAAAAACGACGTTCCCGGCAATTTTATCGAAACTGGAGTTTGGCGCGGTGGTGCCTGTATTCTAATGCGAGGGCTTTCAAAGGCTGCTGGTCAACATAAT
>CAXMSA010000007.1:0-55438 GCA_964195605.1 uncultured Amylibacter sp. | reverse complement strand
GGCTTTGACGACAAGTATCTGAAATACGGTTGGCAATTTGAAACCACCGCGAATTCGAGCCTTGGAAAAAGATCGGCACAACTTGTGCATTGGTTTGCAAAACCAGCTTTGACGTAAATTTACCCCAACTGGCTTCAACTACCGGGCCAAATGCGGTTTTACTGGTTGATACAGTTCCCGCAGGAAATACCCCAATACAGTGTCCTGCCCTGACATTTGTTAATGCCTCTTTACGGGTTTGCAGGTTTTTACGAACCGCGTCTTCCTCATGTGGGAAACTGATCGACAACAGGTTCTTTTCGGCAACCTCAACTCCGTTCAACAAAGCCCGTGTAATGATTTGAAAATCTTCACGGCGTTTGGATAAAAGCCACGCCAACACAACCCCATCCACCAGCCCGTGCGGGTGGTTGCAAACCACAACAACGGGCCCCGTTGTCGGAATGTTTTCCAGCTGCTTGAGTGGTGTTTTGATCTTGATGCTCATTTCATCCAGAACAGATGTCCAGAAATGCGGGTCTTTATTGGGGTTATTTTCCCAATGGCGCATATGAAACAGCAACTGAAACCGTGCGGTCAAGGTTTCGATTGTCTTGATGAAGATACGCTTGCCAAACTGCGGAAAAGAGTTAGCATAAGTCAGCTCAGATCGATCATAAAGCATGATCTTTTCGGCTTCGCTTTCTGTCTCTGTCTCTGGCACGTTATTTTGCCTCACCAAAATAATCTGTCAAAAGCGCCTTTAAGGCCGCTGCAAGAGATTTTTCTTGTGCACCTGATGTTTCAACATCAATCGTGCTACCTTTGGATGCCGCTAACATCATCAATCCCATGATAGAGTTGCCTTCAACAGTCATTCCATCTTTTGACACTTGCGCCTGTGCATCAAAACTTTCGACAGTTTCCACGAATTTTGCCGATGCGCGTGCATGTAGACCTTTTTCATTTTCTATCATCAAAGTCTGGATCATCTGAAGCTGCCTTTTATATTTTAGCTGTTACAGCAGTTCATGTATTTTTTGCCTGCGGCCATACTTGTTTCAATAGCTTGATCCACAGTCAAATTTCGTGATTTCGCCAGCTTTATCAGCATTGGCAAGTTAGCACCATATAGGATTTTTCGTTTACTTTCTGCGCAAGCAAGCATTGATAAATTGGCTGGTGAGCCGCCGAACATATCAACCACAACAATTACACCCTCACCTTTATCAACACTATTGGCAGCATCACAAATCTCAACCTGCTTGGCTTCACGGTCACATTCAGCAGCAATAGAGATCGCTTTGATGCTATTTTGTTTACCTACGACATGCTCAATGGCGGCTAAATACTCATTAGCCAACCCGCCGTGCGCTACAATCACTATCCCGATCAAATCGCTACACTCCTAAAGGTACCCACATCACTGCCTTTCAAGCTCTCGATGGCGTATAGACACTTGCCAGCCTGAGTCGGCAAGGCTTTTTCCCAAGGCCTCTGCTATGCAAACTGAACGGTGTTGTCCACCCGTACAACCCAGCCCCAGTGAAAAGTGTGCTTTTCCTTCATCAATATAGGCAGGTAACAAAAACTCGCACATGCCTAAAAGACGTTTATAAAACTCGTTATACCTTGGATCAGCCTTTACATAATCGGCAACATCTTTGTCTTTGCCATTCATGGTACGGAAAGATTTATCCCAATAAGGATTATTCAGAAAACGGCAATCATAGGTCATATCTATACCACGTGGCGCGCCGCGTTTGTAAGAAAACGAGTGAACGGTAATAGCTAGATACCCAACGTCCGCATCACCATACCAGTTTTTCAGTTCATGCTTCAGGTCATGTGGCGACAGGTTGGTGGTTTCAATTAGGATATCTGCCCGTGCCCGCAAAGTCGAAAGCAGTTTTTTTTCCTGTTCTATACCAAATTTTGGAGTATCATCTGGTGTCAACGGATGGCGACGACGGGTTTCACTATACCTGCGCACCAAAGCATCTGTATCACAATCCAAAAATAGAATTGTACTGTCAAACCCTTGTGTGCGTTTAATCTCATCATGAATATCAAGAACCGCCCCGACGCTGAAATCTCGGGTGCGAACATCTACACCCAGCGCAATTTTTCGGCCATTTGGCTGCCCCGTCAACAGATTTGGCAGTAATGACAAAGGCATGTTATTGATGGTTTCAAACCCCAAATCCTCAAACACATTAATCGCAGTACTGCGCCCAGCACCTGACGGACCTGTCACCAAAATAATATTTGATTGTTGTGTCGCTTTGCTCATACCATTGACCCAGAAGACTTAATCGCCCCCATAAAGATTAAGCAGCATAACCGCTATTGGCAAGTTTGCAACATCAAGGCCCGCAATGATTTTCACTTGATGCGCGCCGATTTTCACCTTGTGTTGCTCCGGCAGTCGGCACGGGGGCTTTTCATTCAAATCCACAACAAGGTTAAGATGCGACTTCATAACATGCGGGCAGTTTAATATGCCCAAATTTCGGGCTTCGATTTTCCCCAAAAGAGTATCCGGAGGCGAGGCAGTCACGCCATATACATCGTTTGACAGCAGAACTTGATCATCCGAGACCAGCACCCCGCCCAACGCAATCAAATTTAATGCCAGTGCAGATTTCCCCGATCCTGATGGCCCGATTGCCAGTATGCTTTTCCCATCAAAATCAACACAAGAACCATGAACCCAGCCCTGTGAAATTGACAAGATCACCCCGGCAGACCCACAACAAAACGCGCACCCAGCGGCGATGAGCCTTCTGGGGCATCTTTAACATGGATATTTTCAGCCCAGATAACACCACCATGGGCTTCGACGATTTGCCTTGAGATAGACAGGCCCAGTCCGGAGTTATTACCGAAGTTTTCAACCGGCCTATTTGAGTAGAACCGTTTGAAGACTTTACCCAAACTCTCTTCAGGAATGCCTTGCCCGGTATCTTCAACCACAATCAATACGCGATTTTCAACATGGCGGACCCAAAGCCTGACGGCATCTCCTGTTTCACAAAAAGACACCGCGTTGGTGATCAGATTCACAAAAACCTGTGCCAGACGTTCTTCCAACCCATCAATGAATATCTTTTCATCAGAGCCGTCAAAGATCATTTCAATGCCGCGATCCTTTGCTTCCATGCCATGAAAATCGATAATACGTGACAGCATACGGGTCAGATCAAAACGATCTTCCTCTTCTTTCACAAGTTCAGAATCAAGACGCGATGCATTTGAAATATCCGAGACAAGCCGGTCAAGACGGCGCACATCATGTTCAACCACATCCAGCAACCTATTGCGCTTTTCACCTTCGGGTGCCACCCGAAGTGTTTCAATCGCAGACCGTAACGATGCCAAAGGGTTCTTAATCTCATGCGCTACATCAGCCGCGAATTGTTCATTGGCTTCAATCCGGTGATATAATGCTGCCGTCATATTGCGCATAGCACTGGAAAGATGACCTATTTCATCATCACGACCCGCCATATCAGGGATAAGAACACGTTCTGGGTTATCTTTACGCAGTTTGGATGTTGTACCTGCATCCATTGCCGCAGCTAAATCGTATATCGGATTGGCTATTGTATTGGCCAAAACCAATGAAAGGATCACGGACAGGCCAGCGGCCAATGCAAACAAGCGCAAAATCGTGTTGCGTTCCACTTTGCGCAGCTCATCCATCATACCTTCTGGTGTTGACGTGACAACGGTTCCGATAGTTACACCATTTACTACAACAGGTTGCCCAACCGCGATCACCTGTTCACCAGATTGAAGGCTTTCTTGCATTTTCAATGGCCCGGATTCTTGCACACGTATAGCCAAATTTTGTGCAATTTCATCAGTATTTAATGGTAATACTGACGGGGGGGAGCTTGTAAATACACCAGTCACTTTGTGGACTAGGCGATCTAGATAATAGCTAATATCCTTTGCTTCTGGCCCACCTTGCTTTTCAGAACCAAATTTTGAGCTGGAAAGTAATAAAATAATTTGCTTATTATCCGCATCGAAAACACGCAATTCTAATACTTCCGACACTGGCATATTTTTTGCCTTAGCCCCCAGCAATACAGCGGTTGGCAAATCAGCACTTGTGTCCAGCGACATTCGTTCTTGTAATAGTTGCGTATATAGTAAGGCTTCGGCTTGCACCGCCATCAGCCGCACTGTGGCACTATTATTGCGAAACTGGCTTAAGTATAACATGCCCAATAACAACACACATAGTGCTATCAGGTTAAATGCTATAATCCGGCGTGCAAGAGCTGATGACCAAAAATATCGTTTAACAACAGCATTTCTATTTTTGGCTTCACCCCTTGGATGGTCAGACACATTCATATCTGAAACCATTTCAATTTCTGCGTTTGCCATAGCTCTACTGTTCGTTGTAACGGTAACCGATGCCATAAAGTGTTTCGATGGCGCTGAAGTCATCATCTACAGAACGCATCTTTTTGCGGAGTCTTTTGATGTGGCTGTCAATGGTGCGATCATCCACATAGACCTGATCGTCATAAGCCACGTCCATTAACTGATCACGGCTTTTGACAAAGCCTGGACGTGTTGCCAAAGCTTGAAGCAAAAGAAACTCTGTTACAGTCAGGGAAACACTTAGCCCTTTCCACGTAACTGCGTGGCGCATTGGGTCCATTGTCAGTTCGCCGCGTTCGATCAGGCTTTCATTAGCTTCTTCTGAAAGCACCGAGCCTTCTGTCGAAAGACGCGCTTCCTGACGCCGTAAAATGGCGCGGATACGTTCAACCAGCAAACGTTGCGAAAACGGTTTGCGTACGCAATCGTCAGCCCCCATACGCAGGCCCAAAACCTCATCGATTTCATCATCTTTGGATGTAAGGAATATAACCGGCATATCAGTTTTCTGCCGCAAGCGACCTAATAGATCCATGCCATCCATTCGTGGCATTTTGATATCAAGCACTGCCATATCTGGCATAGACTCGTTGAAAGCATTCAATGCCTGCAATCCATCGTTGTATGTGGATACGTCATACCCTTCTGCTTCTAATGTCATAGATACAGACGTAAGAATATTGCGGTCGTCATCGACCAATGCTATTTTTGCCATGCTGCCCTCTGAGTATTTTCTCATGTTTTTTTTATTATTCTTTCTATATTCGGTCACCTGAGTCGCAGAATCAACTTAAATCTCTTAATTAAGGCTAAATCGTGTCATTTTCTCATCACAAATACCCGAAGCCAGTCTCCACGTTAGCGTTAACTGCGCGAAATTGACCTAAAACGGTGGTTTTATTCAAATAGCGACATGGTATACAGCCTCAACTTTCCTATGAAAGTAACACAATAATATATGTTTGATGTTAATCAAACCTGATCACCATTGGCAAAACACTTACAATTTGCCTAAAGGAGCAACGAGAGTATGGAAACTGGTCGCGTAAACCCAACCCAGCGGTTGGAAAACACAGGCATTTCTGGTCTAAAATCCGTTCATTATAACTTGCTGGAGCCAGCTTTGATTGAGGCAGCCCTAAAAAAGGGTGAAGGCGCGCTGGGACAAGGCGGAGCATTTTTGGTTTCCACTGGTGAATACACTGGCCGTTCCCCCAAAGATAAATTCGTAGTTGATGAACCTTCTGTCAAAGATACCATCTGGTGGGAAAACAATCCCCCTCTGGCGATCGATGCATTTGAACAGCTGAAACAAGATATGTTCGCCCATATGCAAGGTGGCGAATATTTTGTACAAGATTTATTTGGCGGCTCTGACCCAGCGTACCGTCTGAACACACGCGTGATCACGGAACTGGCTTGGCACAGCCTGTTTATTCGCACCATGTTGCGCCGTCCTGAAACCGCTGAACTAGACAGCTTCGTGCCTGAATTTACTGTGGTAAACTGTCCTACATTTCAAGCCGACCCGGCTAAACACGGCTGCCGTTCTGAGGTAATTATTGCAATCTCATTTGAACAGAAACTGGTTCTGATCGGCGGCACGGAATATGCTGGTGAGAACAAGAAATCTGTATTTTCCATCTTGAATTACCTATTGCCTGACCAAGGCGTTATGCCAATGCACTGCTCTGCCAACCATGCAATAGGTGACCCTTCTGACACAGCGATTTTCTTTGGCCTGTCTGGCACTGGCAAGACCACATTGTCAGCTGACCCGAACCGTACCCTGATCGGCGATGATGAACATGGCTGGTCTGATAAAACCACTTTCAACTTTGAAGGCGGTTGTTATGCGAAAACTATCAACCTGTCTGCCGAAGCAGAGCCGGAAATTTATGCCACAACCCAAAAATTCGGCACCGTCATCGAGAACATGGTTTATGACGATTACACCAAAGAGCTGGATTTCACGGATGACAGCCTGACCGCCAACATGCGGTGTGCTTATCCGCTGCATTATATTTCCAACGCATCAGACGATTCCATTGGCGGGCAGCCAAAGAATATCATCATGTTGACCTGTGACGCGTTTGGTGTGCTTCCCCCTATCGCCCGCCTGACACCTGCACAGGCGATGTATCACTTCCTGTCTGGCTTCACATCTAAAGTAGCCGGCACAGAGCGTGGCGTCACCGAGCCACAGCCGACGTTTTCTACCTGCTTTGGCGCCCCTTTCATGCCGCGTCGCCCGGAAACATATGGTGCGCAGCTCCGCGATAAAATCGCGTCCACTGGCGCCACTTGCTGGCTGGTAAACACAGGCTGGACAGGCGGGGCATATGGCACAGGGGTAAGGATGCCAATCAAAGCAACGCGCGGTCTGTTAACAGCCGCATTAGACGGCTCATTAAACGATGCACAATTCCGTCGCGATGAAAACTTTGGCTTTGACGTGCCTGTAGCTGTTACGGGTGTGGATAATACATTGCTTGATCCCCGCTCCACTTGGGCTGACAAAGATGCTTATGAAGCCAATGCGGCGAAACTGGTTACAATGTTCTCTGATAACTTCGCGAAATATGAAAAACATGTCAGTGATGATGTTCTGGCTGTCAAAATAAGCGCGTAACAGAGCTACATATACCCATAGAACTGCGACTTTTGCCGCGCGGTTTTTTTGACTATTGATAAATTATTAACAAACTGCAAATCTAACTGCATTATGCGTATTTCACTGGTCATACTTTCCATCCTCACCGCCTGTTTCAAAGACGAAACCGTGTCAGGCCAAACAGAGGGTGCAGATATCTGGCTTCTCAAAATGCTCAACGAAACCAACGTTACCACGCGCATTACCATCAGCTTCCCCGAACAAGGCCGCATCGCAGGACAAGCCCCGTGCAATCAATACTTTGGCTTGCAAACCGTGCCCCTACCTTGGTTCAAGGTCACTGAGTTAACCGCGAGAAAAATGGCTTGCCCCGCGTTTGAACTGGAAGCTCAGTACTTCAGTTTATTGCAAGACATGACAACTGCCGAGATCATAAAGGATATGTTGATTTTACGCTCAGATGCAGGTAATTCCTTAATGTTCGTAAATAAATAAAAATCAGCAAAACAGCGAACATTGAACGGAAGAAGATGTATGACAAATATGAACGCTGTCGAGAATGACCTTTTAGTCGCAGCTTGGAAAGCATCTGATAATCGACAGGTTCGCAATCTTATTCGGCAAAGCCTCGGTGCATGCGAAGTTGATTTCCGTGGCTGTAAAATGAAAATATTTCCGCGAAACAACAACACCGAATTCCAAATATGGCGGCGCGGACGGCCTTTTGAAGAACCGAGTCTGCGTTATATTTGCAACCTGTTTAGTGGCAGAAAAATCACTGCCTATGATGTCGGTGCCAACGCTGGGATTTTTTCACTTCGTTTGGCTTTAGCTGCTGGTAAGACATCTAAAATCATCGCTTTTGAGCCAAACCCGATAATGCGCAAGCGGCTTGAGCATAATATAGCTTTGAATAAATTCAAATCGATCACCGTCCACAGCTGCGCAATATCAGATGAACCAGGCACCGTAGATTTGATATTTGAAGAAAACGGCAATCTTGGCAATGGGCAGCTTCGCACTAATGCGCAACAAACCCGTTCAAATTCCATTCCTGTTGAGGTCAAATTACTGGCTGATTTCTTTCCAAAAAAAGCACCCGTTGATTTTTTAAAGGTTGACGTGGAAGGTTTGGAAGACAGGGTCATATTTCCCTTGCTTAATCAACTTTCAGAAAAGCTTCACCCTGAGCGTATTTATTATGAAGATAAACATAATGAGACTTGGAAATACGGCCTAAACGCATGCCTTCAAGAATGCGGCTATAAGCTTGAACGCGACTGGAATGCCAATAAGCTTTTCAAACGATCTGTTTAAGATTTACTCCGCAGATCATTTAAAGCAGGCTTTGGCCATCCGTTTTCTTCAACAATATTCATGGCATCGCGAATATCTTTGATCAAAGGTAAAAAATCCGGGTCTTGCCGCAGCTCTTTTGCCCGGTTGCAATGCCATTCAACAGTGTCCAAATGCAAACGGTACAGATCGGCATCATTTTCGAACTTCTCCATCCACAAACCGGCACTGAGATCATATCGGCGAATACTGTTATCTTCGACCTGGTTTAGATCAAATCTTTCCCAGTAAGGCGTACCCAATACATGGCTGGAATGATTAGCACGTCCGCGTGCACGTTTGATCAAAAACGACTCTGCCGAACGTAATGCATAATGATTTACCTGCGCATAATCAAAAACCGCCGGCTTTCTTGTCCGTATGCCTTTTCTAAGATATAGCTTTCCACCCGCCATCACGCATAACGGCGGAAAGCCCTTTTCTGGATGTGGAACTGGCATATGCAACCCGATACGCTTATAAATTCTTGGGTTTTTGAACAGGGTCTTGACAAATTTACCAGCTTCAGGGTTTTGATCAACACCCACTTCAGCAAGGTTAAACTGCTGTTTTATCGGCCTGTCATGATATTTAAAAACATTCTTCGGGCCAAACACACGCCATGGGATTGATATCATATCAATATTTTTACCCGAATGGGCCACCAAAGCACGTACCGAACCATCCCCCACATGAATGTTTAAAAACTCATCCGCATCATTCACAAAAACCCAGTCAGCATTCTTTATCTCAGGCAGTTTGCGCCCCTGACGGTATGCACTTCTTTGTATACCACCACTCCCAACCGTTGTCGGGTGATGTCGGACCAGCCCCATTTTCTCCAGATACTTTAATATTTCAACGGTTGGGTCTTCACAGTCATTGGTACAAACAACAATATTATCAAAACCAAGCGCTTTGTGATGCGCCACCCATTCCAAAATAAACGGGCCTTCATTTTTCATAGTCGATAGAATTGAATAGCTTTGTGTCTCTGCCATAGGCTTATAGTCCGTCTTAAATTAATCCCGCCAGTTGGCAGCAGCGATGGTTTGATAGGCCCAAGTTAACCAAACTCTTCATATTACGCAATAATATTCCATCTTAGGCTCTGTGAGCGGTTTTTTGCAACACCGTCAAAAATCGTGCCCGCGCATCAGGTAATGGGCGGTTTCCCAGTGCGGGCGCAAGACGTTGTTCCAAAAAATACCCCGTGGTTTTAAGCGCATCCAAAACCTCCGCCGCTTCTTTCGTTGCAGTTTGCACCCGTAGAAACCTTGGCAATGGTAACATCCGGTCAGCCCATTTCGCCCCGGCAGAACGGCAGACCGCACGGCCTGATTTTGGCGACACATAGATCAAATCCTGCTGCACACCCGTTGCCGCACAACTTTCCAGATCCAACCCATACCCCAGTTCCTCTAGCACCGCGTATTCCCATAACGCATAATCTGACAACCACGCCCCCCCTGCTGCCATTTGGTCAAACAAAGCTATCGTTGCCGAATATAAGCGGGGGAAAGACATGCGTTCAGGAAACCCGAAATTAACCAAGGCACAAACTGACCCCATAGCGGGTAAAGCCAGCCGATTTGACAAGATAGCCGCCCGCGATTGAATAGGTTCAATGGTATAATTACCCAAATGCTCCTCAAGCCGCGCCCGCCACTCCACATCCACTTGCGTACCCGGTTGCAATATTGGTGCCAACTTTCGCCCCGCCCCACCCCTTACAAGGCCTGCATGACGACCATGGGTCGCGGTCAGCACATCCACAATCGTAGAGCTTTCACCGTGTTTGCGAACCGATATGATTGTGCCTGTGTCCTGCCATTCCATGACCTGACGCTATCCGTTTAAACCGTCTTCGTCGAGCAAATGCCGCCCTGTGCGATCTTCCACTTCAACCACCCAGATATCGGGATCAAAAGAGCGTTGTTTTGTAAGACTTACATCAACATCACGTTCCGCGCCTTCCGCAAGAGTGGCCCAAACGCGATTGCCATCCAGATCATAACTGCGGTGAAAGGCTTTGGCATTGCCGTCAAGCGTGTTTAGTTTTACAATAACAGCCCCCGCCGTTGCATCACCTTTTGCAGTAATAAAAGCAGGAATATCAGCCAGCTGCAAGCGGCGCAAATAGGCCCGCACCCAGAAATCACTGGTCAGTTTGGGGGTCATTTTTTGGTGTCTGAAAAGTCCAGACCCATTTCGCTAAAGCGTTCCGCTTCATTTTCCCATTTCGGGCGCACCTTGACCTGAATAAACAGATGGACTTCGGCCCCAACCAGATTTTTCAACTCAGTACGTGATGCAATACTCACCGCCTTCATCGTCTGCCCTTTTGGCCCAAGTGCAATGCCTTTGTGACGTTCGCGGATAACATAAACCACTTGGTCAATGCGCACGGAACCGTCTTTTTTCTGCTCCCACCCCGTGGTTTCCACCGTTAAAAAATATGGCAGTTCCTGATGCAACCGCAGCATCAGTTTTTCACGCGTGGTTTCTGCGGCAATCATACGCATAGGCACATCTGCAATCTGATCCTCAGGATATAACCAGGGGCCTTTAGGCATGTTGGCTGCAAGGTAGGCGCGCAGTTCTTTCACGCCAAAACCCTTTTCGGCGGACACCATAAAAGTCTCGTCAAAATCAAACATCGCGTTAACGTCTTTTGTCAGTGCCAATAGCTTTTCCGATTTGACCATGTCGATTTTATTGATTGCCAGAACCACTTTTTGTTTGGAGCGAAGGCGTTTGCTCAAGCCCTCCAAAATCATCTCGACACCTTTGGTAATGCCGCGGTGCGCCTCGATCAGCAGCACAACCACATCGCCATCACCAGCACCAGACCACGCAGCTGCAACCATGGCTTTATCCAGATTGCGCCGGGTTTGAAACAGGCCAGGTGTGTCCACAAATATCAACTGTGCATCACCCTCGATAGCAATGCCCCGAATGCGTGCGCGCGTGGTCTGCACCTTGTGAGTCACGATTGAGACCTTGGCCCCCACCATATAATTCATCAGCGTTGATTTGCCGGCATTGGGTTCACCGATCAGTGCCGTATATCCGCATTTTGTATCTGTCATATATCTACCTGTTTTAATAATATAGCCGCTGCCATTTGCTGGGCCTGCCGTTTAGAGGTAGCACTAGCTTTGGCTGATACGCCGCTGGATAATTGCGCTTCAATTTCAAAAACCGGCGCGTGATCTGGGCCAGTTCGGCCAATTTCCACATACTTGGGTGGGGACATTTTATTAGCCTGCGCCCATTCCTGCAAAGTTGTTTTCGGGTCTCGTGCATCTTCTTTTGCCAGATTGATCCGCTCACCCCATAAATGCAAGATCAGTTTTTCAACTGTATCAAAACCCGCATCCAGATACACGGCGGCAATTATGGCTTCCATTGCATCTCCAAGGATGGCAGTTTTCTTGCGCCCACCTGACAACATTTCCGAACGACCAAGCTTTAGCGCCGCCCCCAGATTAATTTGCACGGCCACATCAGCACAAGCTTCTTTGCGCACTAATGCGTTGAAACGCGGGGCCAGTTGCCCTTCGGAAGCTTGCGTGTCTTTTTCCAGCAAAGCCTGCGCAATAACCAATGCCAGAACACGGTCGCCCAGAAACTCCAGGCGTTGATTATCCGCACGCGTTGGGGAACTCAACGAAGAATGTGTCGTGGCTTCGATCAGCAGTTCAGGTTGGGCAAACTGGTGACCCAAACGCACACAGAATTCTTTCAGTTCACCTGCGAGTTTCAATCAAGCCTCTTGAAAAAACGGTCTGATCGCCATGTCCAGAAAGCCAGCATAGATTTACCGGCAGATGAGAAAATCACCCGGTCAGCGCGGCCCACAAAATTTTCAAACGGCACATAACCAACACCACCAACACTGCGAGGGTAGCGGCTGTCTTGCGAATTGTCGCGATTATCCCCCATAAAGAAGTAATGCTCCGCCGGTACAGTATATACGCCCGTTTCATCGGCGTAATCAGTGCCAATATTCAGAACCGCGTGTTCAATGCCGTTTGGCAGGGTTTCTTTATAAAGCTCTTTTTCACAAGTCCCACCGTTCAATGCAACAGGGCTATTGCTGCAACGCGGTGTACGCGCCATTGGGCCTTGTAATTTTTTTATTTCGGTAAATGTACCGATGCGTTCCAAGGGAGCGGCCACATCGTTGATATAAACCTGCCCTTCTTTGATCTGAATACGGTCCCCCGGCAAGCCAATAAGACGCTTCACATAGTCCACCTGACTGACAGGATGTTTGAACACAATGATATCACCACGCTCTGGTGCGCTGGCCAAAATACGTCCGTCAAACGGACATATGGAAAACGGGCATGAATGCTTAGAATAACCGTAAGCCATTTTATTAACAAACATGAAATCCCCGATCAAAAGCGTGGATTTCATCGATCCGGACGGGATCCAAAACGGTTGGAAAAACAAGGTGCGGATAACACCTGCTATCAGCAAAGCATAGACGATCGTCTTAATCGTTTCGCCAATACCATCTGGCTTTTTATCTACCATTATTCATATCCCTTTAAACTTGCCCGCTACATGGCGTGTGCTTGCGCTTTAGTCAAGCGATCGGCCGCGCTTCAATCACAACAAAGGCCTGCGCCCAAGGATGATCATCGGTCAAAGTTACGTGAACATGGGCTTCATGGCCCTTTGGGGTCAGTTTCGTCAGGCGTTCCGCCGCCCAGCCTGTCAATTCCATTGTCGGCTGACCTGTGCGCATATTTTTCACACCCATATCTTTCCACGCAATGCCCATTGCAAGCCCTGTGCCCAGCGCTTTGGAACAGGCTTCTTTCGCAGCCCAGCGTTTGGCGTAAGTACCTGCCACATCTTTACGGCGTTCCGATTTGGCCTGTTCTATTTTGGTAAAAACACGGTTTTTGAAACGCTTACCAAAGCGATCAAGCGTACCTTGAATACGCTCGATATTTGCCAAATCTGTGCCGATGCCGATGATCATGGGTAAAAGGCCGCTCTCACGCCCGTATCTCATCCATTAGATTGCGCATTTTCACAATCGCATTTTCCAAGCCGTCAAAGATCGCTTCGCCGATCAGGAAATGCCCGATATTCAGTTCCATCACTTCTGGAAACGCAGCTATTGGTTTAACAGTGTCGTATGTGATGCCGTGACCTGCGTGAACTTCCAGCCCCAACCCGTGGGCAAAAGTTGACATTTCGCGCAAGCGTTCCAGCTCTACATCACTTTTATCAAAGTGACCTTCGGTGAATGCATCACAATAAGGCCCGACATGCAGCTCGATAATGTCAGCCCCAATACGGTGGGCCGCTTCAACCTGCTTCATTTCTGCAGCAATAAAGATCGACACACGGCAGCCCGCTTCGCGCAAAGGTGCTATGAAATGGGCCAATCGGTTATCTTCGCGCGCCACATCAAGACCGCCCTCGGTGGTGCGTTCTTCGCGTTTTTCCGGCACAATACAAACCGCGTGGGGTTTATGACGCAGTGCAATCTTTTGCATTTCATCGGTCGCGGCCATCTCGAAGTTCAGCGGTACGCTAAGCCCATCCATTAAAGCTTCTATATCCGGATCGGTAATATGGCGGCGGTCTTCGCGCAGATGTGCTGTAATACCGTCAGCACCAGCCTTTTCCGCCAACAATGCCGCACGCAAAGGATCAGGATACCCACCACCACGCGCGTTACGTACCGTGGCAACATGGTCAATATTCACACCAAGACGCAGTTTATTTTGATTATTTACCATATCAGTCACAGCCTTTTAACAAACAATCTTAATCCGCCATGTACTTATGGCGTTTCCTTTTCTGCAAGCTTGCGCGCACGGCGCTCTTGCAACTTCAACCTACGCCGTTTTTGGTAAGTGGCAATAAGAGGTTTTGAAAAAACGTAAAAAATCCCTGCAGTGAACAAACCTGGAATAATACCACCTATAAGATAAGGTAAAAATACCTCAGAGCCGAACTCACTTACCCCGGCCCACGTGCTTTGTTCATAGCCGAAAATTGATTTCGTGTTATTCCAGACAGTAACGAACGCATGCTCAAAGCCATCGCGTATTTTTGTCCAAGCAGTTTTTTCATGCCCCATCCCCAAAATGCGCAAGCCCAACTGATAGCTGGTAGCGGCAATAATAGGGAATGTAACCGGGTTACCGACAAAGGTTCCCAGCAAAGCGGCAAAGATATTGCCACGAAAAAGCAAGGCCAGAAACCATGCGACAAAGAAGTGCAGGCCAAAAAACGGGGTGAATGTCACAAACACACCACACGCAATACCCATGGCAATTTTATGTGGTGTATCTGGCAGGCGTTTCAAACGATGGCTCAGGTAATCCACCCCACGTCGCCAGCCTTTGCGAGGGTACATAAATTCTACAATCCACTGCCAGTATGATTGTTTATCTCGGCGCTTAAAAACCACGCTTATTTAGCTCCATTCACCCACATTGCAGTGTAATTTTCTGTATCATTGCGACTTTTGTCGTGTTCGTTTCACGCTCGCCACATCCGAATCAGCTTCCACCGCAGTCATCACATGATGCATGTGTCCCACATCGCGCACCTGAATTTCAATCGTCATTCGATAAAAATCGGGTTTTCGTTCCGTAAATTGTAAATCTGCAATATTCGCATTCTGTTCACCAATTAAAGTGCATATGCGCCCAAGAACACCCGCACCATTTGCCATTGTCACTTCAATAGTGACATTATTGGTTGGTTCATTGCGCCCTTGCGTCCAATGCAAATCAATCCAGCGATTTGATTGGTCTTCGTATTTCGCCAGTTTTTCACAATGGATGGTATGAAAAACCACGCCTTTGCCACGCGTGGCAATCCCGACAATACGCTCGCCCGGCAAAGGCTGACAACATTGCCCCGGTTGGGCATATTGCCCTGGATTCAACCCCAATATCTCTGCGACAGGTTGGCCAACATCGGACGTGCCATTTGTCAAAAGCTCTGGATACAATGCACCAACCAGATCAGAGCCTGTCATCTCGGCACTACCCAAACGGGCCAGAAGCGCTTCTTTGTTTTTCAATCCCAGTTTTTTGGCTGCAGTTACCAAGGCCTTATCTGTAGATTTCTTACCCACATGTTCTAATGCCACACGGGCAAGTTCGGTGCCAAGACGGACATAACCATCGCGGTGTTCTTCACGCAAAGCCCGCCTGATCGCAGATTTAGCACGCCCTGTCACCGCAATATCAATCCAGCTGGATTGCGGTCGTTGCCCCTCAGCTGTGGTGATTTCCACAGATTGGCCATTGCGCAGGCGCGTCCAAAGCGGCACACGGCGCCCATCCACCTTAGCCCCGACACAAGCCGCGCCAATGCGTGTGTGAATAGCGTAGGCAAAATCAATTGGTGTTGCCCCGCGCGGCAACTGGATCACTTCGCCCTTCGGCGTAAAACAGAACACCTGATCAGCAAACATATCCAATTTCACATGTTCCAGAAATTCTTCATGATCTTGGTCATCGGAATTGCCAAAACGTTCGGTCAATGATGCCAGCCATGTAAACGGATCAACCGCAAAAGGATTTTCAACCCTTTGGCCATCTTTATATGACCAGTGCGCAGCCACACCAGTTTCAGCGACATCGTGCATCAAGCTGGTACGTATCTGGATTTCCACTCGTTTCCCGTCACGCCCGGAAACTGTGGTATGTACTGAGCGGTAACCATTGGATTTCGGTTGACTTAGGTAATCTTTGAAACGTCCAGGCACAGCCGTCCAACGGTGGTGAACAGCCCCCAGTGTTTTATAAATATCTTCTTCATTGGTGGTCAGTATCCGAAAGGCGTAAATATCACTGAGTCGCGAAAACCCTTCGCCTTTTTCCTGCATTTTACGCCAGACCGAATAAGGCTTTTTTTCGCGCCCAACCACCTCGGCCTCAATGCCTGCTTTTTCCAGAACATCGCAAATATCTTGTGTAATTTTCGGAATAACATTCTCGGTCTGGCTACGCAAAGTCAGGAAACGCCGCAGGATAGAGTTGCGGCCTTCGGGGTTCAAAACCCTAAACGACAGGTCTTCCAGCTCATCACGCATCCATTGCATACCCATGCGACCAGCAAGCGGGGCAAAGATGTCCATTGTTTCGCGGGCTTTTTGCAACTGCTTTTCGGGGCGCATATGTTTGATAGTACGCATATTGTGCAACCGGTCACCCAGCTTCACCAAAATCACCCGCACATCCTTGGACATCGCCAATAACAGCTTGCGCACATTCTCGGCCTGTTTGGCATCGTTTGAAGATAGCTCTAGGTTTGTCAGTTTGGTAACACCATCAACAAGCTGTGCCACCTCTACCCCGAATTTCTGGGCGACCTCCCTATAGGTCGATTTAGTGTCTTCGATCACATCATGTAAAAGTGCCGTGACAATCGTGGAATCGTCTAGACTTTGTTGTGCAAGCAACGCGGCCACTTCAATTGGATGGGTAAAATAAGGTTCGCCCGAATGGCGGGTCTGGCCATCGTGCATTGCTTTGCCATACTCATACGCATCGGTAATAAGCTTGGCATTAGTGTTCGGGTTGTAGGTGCGGACGTGATCTACAAGTTTTTCAACGGGGATCATTTGCGGCAAAGCCTTATCCTTAGGTGCCGTGCCAAGGTTACCCCTAGCAACAAGTCCTTATTTCATTTCTTGGGCTTCCATCAAAGCGCGCAACAGATTTTCTTCTGACATATCGTCTTCGGCTTTATCTGGTTCTTCACCCATAAGCAAAGCCATCTGATCTTCTTCCGGTTCATCCACCTCAATTTGAGTCTGGTGGCTTTCGATCGCCGCTTCCATCAGATAATCCGCAGTCATGGTTTCTTCTGCGATTTCGCGAAGGGCCACAACAGGGTTTTTATCATTGTCGCGCGGCACAGTAATTTCAGCGCCCGAAGACAATTCGCGTGCACGGTGTGCAGCCAGCAAAACCAGATCAAACTGGTTATCAACTTTATCGACGCAGTCTTCTACTGTAACACGTGCCATGGGAAACTCCAAAATGGTATGAGTGAAACGGCTCCTTACGCCTTTCCCCCAATAATGGCAAGGGCAATTGGCAGGGTTTTACCCGTTAGGAAGCCGTATGATTTCAGAAAGATGTTCAGGGTTGAGGCGGGCAATAAGCGTATCAATAGTTTCATGCGTTACTGGGTGCACCCAATCAGGGGCCACACGCCTAAGAGGTATAAGTACAAAACCACGGTCTTGAATGCGCGGGTGCGGTAAAATCAAACCTTCAGGCCATGTGGTTTTCTGCAAGTCCAACGGCATATCACGCCATTTCTGGTATATTTGCAGTGACGGAAGAATTTCCCCCTGATAATCCAGTAAATCAATATCAATTACACGCGCGCCCCAACGTTGTTTGCGCACCCGGCCCAATTGATTTTCCACATCATGCAAGGCGGTCATTAAGTCATTTGGGCTTAAGGATGTTTGCGCCCTAATGACCGTGTTCACGTAATCAGGCCCACTGCCAGCAGGGTATGCAGGTGTTTTAAAAAATGGGCTACGTTCAACTATTGTCAAGTATTTTTCATGTAATAACCCATAAGATGCATCAATAATTTCTTGGATAGATTCATGATGGTTTTTTTTGTTTGCACCAAATGCTAAAAAAATTGTTTTATGGTTCATCCTATCATTTTCAGCTTGATGCATGTAAAATATACCCTATATTAATGCCTCTTAGCCCATAGGCACACGCAAATATATTAGTTTATTGGCTGAATGCAAATACAAAATAAATTCTAAAGGGGAACCCTTATGTTTTACCGAGACGAACGCCTTGCCCTTTTCATTGATGGCTCGAATCTGTATTCCGCAGCGAAATCACTTGGTTTTGATATAGATTACAAACTGCTAAGAACAGAGTTTATGCGTAGGGGAAAGTTACTACGTGCATTTTATTACACTGCACTTCTTGAAAACGACGAGTATTCGCCAATCCGCCCTTTGGTAGACTGGCTGAATTATAACGGCTTCACGATGGTGACAAAACCGGCAAAAGAATACACTGATTCTATGGGTCGCAAAAAAGTCAAAGGCAATATGGACATTGAACTGGCCGTAAATGCCATGGAATTGGCCCCGCATGTGGATCATATGGTAATTTTTTCCGGTGACGGTGATTATCGCCCTCTGGTCGAATCCTTGCAACGCCAAGGTGTACGGGTGTCTGTGGTTTCCACAATCCGTTCACAACCACCGATGATTTCCGATGAGTTACGCCGTCAGGCTGACAACTTTATCGAGCTCGATGAATTGCGTGATGTTGTTGGTCGCCCGCCACGCCCGGAAGACGAGTTTAACGCCCCGGCGTTTGAGACCGAAACAGCCGAATAATTTTTAAGCCCCGAACATCGCGTTTGGGGCTTAAATTTTTTTGGGATCTGTGCCATATCAAATCTCATGAAACAAAAACTTAATCTGTATCTTGCAGCACCACGCGGATTTTGCGCAGGGGTTGATCGCGCGATTAAAATCGTCGAAATGGCGATCCAAAAGTGGGGCGCACCAGTCTATGTGCGCCACGAGATTGTTCACAATAAATATGTCGTCGATGGCTTGCGCGCCAAAGGGGCTGTTTTTGTAGAAGACTTAGACGAATGTCCGGTTGACCGCCCGGTTATTTTCTCAGCCCACGGCGTACCAAAGTCCGTACCTGCATCAGCACAGGCTCGCAACATGATCTATGTGGATGCAACCTGTCCGTTGGTATCCAAAGTGCATATTGAAGCGGAACGTCATCATCAAAATGGCTTACAAATGGTGATGATCGGTCACGCAGGCCACCCTGAAACTATTGGCACAATGGGGCAGTTGCCCGATGGGGAGGTTTTGCTAGTCGAAACCCCTACCGATGTATCCACACTAAAGCCACGCGATGTAACCAAACTGGCTTTTATTACCCAAACCACCCTAAGCGTTGATGATACAGTCGAGATTGTAAATGCCCTGAAAGCACGGTTTCCCAACATCATCGGCCCACATAAAGAAGACATTTGTTATGCCACCACCAACCGTCAGGAAGCGGTCAAAGCTGTAGCGCCGAAAATTGATGCGCTTCTGGTTATCGGTGCGCCAAACTCATCAAACTCAAGACGGCTGGTAGAAGTTGGTGCCAATGCCGGCTGCAAATACTCGCAACTGGTGCAACGTGCCAAAGATATTGATTGGCGGGCAATGGATGGGGTGAAATCAGTGGGCATAACGGCAGGCGCATCCGCCCCTGAAGTACTGATAAACGAGGTCATTGATGCGTTCGAAACCCGTTATGACGTGACCACAGAAATCGTGGAAACAGCAGTGGAAAGCGTGGAATTCAAAGTGCCAAAAATTTTGCGTGAGGTGGCACCTCGCAATGGCTGATAAAGAAACCATCGCCACCTACAATGCAACCGCCGATGATTATGTGAAACTTGTCAGCCGTACGACGCCTGATCGGGATTTGCAAAGATTTATAGATGCGGTTTCAAAGGGTGGACTGGTGCTGGATTGGGGCTGCGGCCCTGGAAACTCTGCCGCGATGATGCAAGCTGCCGGACTTGTTACAGAGCTGATAGACGCGTCTGAAAAGATGGTGGCACTGGCCCGTTCAAAATACGGCCTGAATGTAAAACAGGCAACGTTTGACAATCTGAACGAAAAGGCCCGCTACGACGGGCTTTGGGCAAACTTCAGCCTGTTACACGCCCCGAAATCCGAAATGGCAAGCCATTTGAAAGCCGCCCATACCGCACTGAAAAAAGACGGATGTTTCCATATTGGTATGAAACTGGGAGTAGGCGAAAAACGCGATACGATGGCACGCATGTATACATATTATGAAGAGAGCGAACTGAAAGGCCTTATAGAAAAGGCCGGCTTCACCATAGATTTCACCCGCACGGACGCGATGAAAGGAATGGTCGGCAAAGAGGAACCCTTTATCATCATCAATGCACATGCCTGACCTATACGCTTACACAGATGGTGCCTGTTCTGGCAATCCCGGCCCCGGCGGCTGGGGGGTTTTATTTCAGGCACATAATGGCAGCAAGATTGTCAAAGAACGTGAACTTAGCGGCGGTGCGGCCGACACCACTAACAACCAGATGGAATTGATGGCCGCAATCAGCGCGCTTGAAACACTGGCAAAGCCCAGCACGATCACCATTGTGACCGACAGCTCCTACGTCAAAGACGGGATCACCAATTGGATACATGGCTGGAAACAAAACGGCTGGCGCAATGCATCTAAAAAACCGGTTAAAAACACCGAGCTGTGGCAACGGTTGGATGAAGCCACCAAACGCCACCGGATCACTTGGGAATGGATCAAGGGCCACGCGGGCCACGCAGAAAACGAACGCGCGGATGAATTGGCACGTATGGGGATGGAACCGTTTAAGGCCAAATAAATAAGCATATTTTGTCGTGTTTCTACTAGTCGCATCATTTTTTATGCGCATAGTGGCCTTATGTTCGCATACTATCCCTACTCAAGGACACCCCATTATGCTTGCCTCTGCTATCAGTAGAATCCAAGGCTCCCCTATTTCCACCATTTTCGATCAAGCAACACGCCTGCGGGCAGAGGGGCATAATTTGATTGATTTCTCTGTCGGGGAACCTGATTTCAACACACCCAAACATATTTGTGACGCAGGCATAGAGGCAATCCAACAAGGGATCACGCGCTATACTGCGGTCGATGGTACAGCTGATCTGAAAGCGGCGGTTGCGCGGAAATTCAAGGCCGATAATGATCTTGAATATAGCCCTGCGGAAATTGTCATTAGCGCAGGCGCCAAGCCACTTTTGGCAACCGCATTGCAAGCGGTGATCAACCCCGGCGATGAGGTCATCATCTCCACCCCTGCATGGCCTTCTCACATTGGAATGGTTGAGGTTTGCAACGGCAAACCGGTTATCGTGCCGACAGGACATGAGGATGGTTTCAAACTGAGTGCCACAGCACTGGAAGCCGCGATCACATCTAAAACCAAAATGCTGCTTTTGTGTTCACCCTCCAACCCGACAGGGGCGGTTTATTCAGCCAAAGCACTGGCCGCACTGGCCGACGTGCTACGCGCTCACCCTAACATCCTGATCATATCAGACGACCTTTATGAACATATCGTTTTTGACGATAACCGCTTTGCCACGCTGGCCGCAGTTGCCCCTAACCTGAAAGACCGCATCCTGACCGTAAACGGCGTTTCCAAGGCTTATGCCATGACAGGCTGGCGCATCGGTTATGCAGGCGGGCCCAAATGGTGGATGGACGGCATGCGTAAAATCTCGTCACAGATCAATGGCGGGTCTTCATCAATCAGCCAAGCTGCAAGTATCGCTGCACTGGATGGGCCGCAGGATTTTCTGGCAACATGGTGTGAAACCTACCGGAACAGACGCGACATCGCCCTTGAAGGCCTGACCCAAATTGATGGTCTTAAGATCAGCAAACCAGAAGGGGCTTTCTATTTGATGCCGCACTGCGGTGGGTTGCTTGGCAAGAAACGCCCCGATGGGCAGGTCATTGAAACCTCTAGTGATCTGGCGTCATATCTGCTGGACGCAGGCGTTGTCATCGTCCCCGGTGCTGGTTTTTTCTGCGATCCGTATTTCCGCATGTCAATTGCAACATCGGAAGCAAATATCATTGAGGGCATTCGTCGCATGACAACTGCCTGTAACGCCCTGAAATAGGAAATCCCATGACCTTATCCATGTCCGCATTTACGCAAAACCTGACATATAACGATCTACCTGAACCATTGTTGCAAGTCTTACGCCGCAGCTTTCTCGATACTATAGGCGTGGCGGCAATCGGTTCTACAACGGAACTGTCTGATTTGGCCAGAAAAGGCGCATTGGCGGTTTTCGGCACAGGCACTGCAGGGGGCGCGCGCATTTTAATGGATGGCCGCCAACTTAGCCCCGGCGGGGCGGCAATGGCAGGGGCATTTATGGTCGACAGTATTGATGCCCATGACGGCACATCCACTAACAAGGGCCATGCGGGATCAGCGATTTTCCCCGCGCTTTTAGCTGTTGCGGATGCAATGCGCACAAACGGCACGCCCATAACGGGCAAAGATTTCGCCACATGGCTAGCGGTTGCCTATGAGGTCAGCTACCGCGCGGGGCAAGTGCAACATGCTACTTGCGCAGATTATCACACCTCTGGCGCGTGGACTGCCATTGGCGTTGCCGCCGCTTGCGCAAAAATGCTTGGCTGCGATGGTGAAACGATCCGCCACGCAGCAGGCATTGGTGAATATCACGGGCCGCGCAGCCAGATGATGCGTTGTATCGACTTTCCGACCATGCTGCGCGATGGTGTTGGCTGGGGGGCGCCCTCTGGTGTCACCGCCGCTTATCTTGCCTGCGAAGGTTTTACCGGTGCGCCTGCGTTAACCTGTGAAAGCAAAGACGCCGAACCCTATTGGAACGACTTGGGTGACACATGGCATACTGTTGAACACACCCATTATAAGCCCTACCCCTGCTGTCGCTGGGCGCATCCCTCATTGGATGCAGTGCAAGAATTGATGACCAAGCACAACCTGACGCATGAACGTGTCAAAGCCGTAAATATTAAAACTTTTCACAACGCCACAAGGCTTGCAGGCCAAGAGCCGCAATCGCTAGACGAATTCACCTACGCCATCGCCTTCCCTGTGGCCGCGATGATCGTGCGCGGGCAGGTTGGCGTTGACGAACTGACACCCGAAACCCTGCAAGACCCCGATATTTTGCGCGTCAGCCGTGCAATCCAGTTAATCGACGATCCGCATTTAACCAAAATAAGCGACGGCAAGCGTTGGGCGCAAGTCACGATTATTGACACAGACGGCACTGAATACATTGACGCGCCCCGCACCCCGCGTGGCGACACCGATTTACCATTAAGTGACGCAGAGATCAGCCAGAAGTTCCACAGTTTCGCTGATCCGGTGCTTGGCCCCGAACGGGCAAAGAAAATCGAAGCACTATCGGCAAACTTTGACACGTTGGATGCAGGCAGCTTTTCCGAACTGATGGATCTGTGTCTTACCGCCCCATAGCACCCCCACAGATTATATTGTCGTGTACATTCTATAACCGGGTGCAAACAGCACCCTGACCGTGGTAATCGGTGCCTGATCATGCCAGGTTTTGCGATCCATAACAAACACTGCGGCGCCTTGGGCAACATCCAGATATTCGCTTTCTTTTGCATCTGTATTGGTCGCGGAAAATGCAATATCACCGTTATTAAAAGGGGCGTTTTGAACCAGCCATTCGTTTGCATTTTGCACGTCAAAATCAATCTTAAGGGCCTCCGGGATATGCTGGGTATTGATCCAGCGATTTTCCAATGCGTAAGGTACAGAATTGCTTAGATGCAATGCTTTCAGATGCAACATTTTACTTTTCGCAGTCACGCCCCAGGTTTTTGACAAAACCAGTGGCGGTATGATGTGCTCACGTTGCAACAAGACATAACCATAAGTGCAACCACGGTTTTCAATGTCATGGCGTATAATGCTGATAGATAAAGTGGCTTTACGCACCGGGTTCAACACAACACGGGTGCCGGCTTTGCGTTTACGCTCCAGCAAGCCGTTATCGCTTAATTCACGCAATGCCCGATTGACCGTAGCACGTGAACAACCAAATTCTGCAGCTAAATCCTCTTCATTCGGGATCAACTCACCAGGCGGCCAGACCCGTGTTGTTATGCGCCCAAGCACTTCGGATTTTATATCCTGAAAGTTATTTAATTTTACTGATGTCAAATTTTTTCCATCAATGATTTAAGCGTCTTTCGATACCCCGCAACAATCTCATCGCGGCGTACATGTACCATATCCTTTACCAGATGGCGCCCGGCCGACCATACATCCGTAACCAACGCGTCAGACCCTGCAAAAATATAACTGTCCAACAACATATCCCCCGATTTCCCCAATAAATCCGTGGCATCCATATCCAATGCCAGTAAATCAGCCTGCTGACCCACAGCAATCACCCCCGCATCACGATTAGCTGCTGTTGCCCCTGCGGATGTAATTTGATCAAGCAAAGCCCGCCCGGTTGATTTTTTTGGCGTGGCAAACATCGCACGGCCCAGATTGCTTAGACGTTGGGAATATTCCAATGTACGCAGTTCTTCTGATAAGGAAATGCGGATATTACTATCCGAGCCAATACCAAATCTCCCGCCTGCATCGCGGTAACGCATGCCGTCAAATATGCCGTCGCCCAAGCTACTTTCGGTGATCGGGCACAGACCCGCAATCGCACCTGTTTTGGCCAAAGCCACAGTTTCGCTTGCGTTCATCTGCGTGACATGAATCAGGCACCAACGTGCGTTTATATCATGATTGCCCAGCAACCATTCCACAGGTCGCGCGCCATAAGCCGCTTCTATTTCATCAACTTCGGCCACCTGTTCTGCCAGATGTAAATGAATTGGGGCCTCTGGCAACATGGTTGCAACCTGCGCCAGCCCACCACGGCTGACAGCACGTAATGAATGCGGGGCAACCCCTATGCGCGCATCATCCGGTAGATTTTTCAAAGCCTCGCCCGCTTGTGAAACAAGGGTGGCAAACTGGTCCGGCGTATTGCCAAAACGAATTTGCCCTGCTGCCAGATCACGCTTATCGCACCCGCCATATTGATACATCACAGGCAACAACGTTAAGCCAATTCCCGTCATCTCTGCAGCCCTAATCACCCGTTCAGACATCTCGGCGATATTGTCGTAAATTACACCACCCGGTTGGTGATGCAGATAATGAAACTCACACACAGCGGCATAACCTGCCTCCAGCATTTCCATCTGCACGAACGCGGTAATAGATTGAATATCTTCAGGCGATAAATGATCTAGGAACCGAAACATCAACCGCCGCCATGTCCAGAAACTATCGCGCGGGTCAGGGCCTTTGGCTTCGGTCAATCCGGCCATCGCCCGCTGAAACCCATGTGAATGCAAATTAACAGGTGCACTGATAATCGCCCCGTAACATGGCGCACCAGCTGCATCGGTGCCTGCTGAAATGGAAGAAATCCGGCCATCCCCGCCAACAGTTAAACTGACATTATCCAGCCAACCTTCCCCTGTTAAGATAGTTTTCGCCCAAAGCTTTTGCATTTTATTTCCAGTGTTGACTCTTATTATGTCTATACATAATACTAATAACACACAGTTAACAAGCGAAACCTCCACATGAACCGCCTTCTTCTTACACATGCACATATCGCACCTCAAACCGCCCAGAACGCCTTGATCACAAACGGCGCAATCGCCTTGCAGGATGGGTTGATTGATTGGGTTGGGACAATGGCAGAGTTACCCAAAACCTATTTGGACTGGCCTCAAAAGGACATTGAGAACCGCTTGGTCACACCTGCCTTAATCGATTGTCACACACATTTGGTATTTGGCGGCAATCGCGCAAAAGAATTCGAAATGCGCCTCAATGGTGCCAGTTACGCAGAAATTTCCCGTGCAGGCGGTGGTATTGTTTCAACCGTTAGCGCAACCCGGGCCGCCGATCTTGAAACCCTCATCGTCGGCGCATTGCCCCGCTTAGACGCATTAATTGCCGAAGGTGTCGGTACCATAGAAATCAAATCGGGTTACGGCCTGAACCTTGAAACCGAACTCAACATGCTGCGCGCCGCACGCGCATTGGGAAAACGGCGCAATATACGCGTCGTAACCAGCTTCTTGGGTGCCCACGCCATCCCCGCAGAATATGCTTGCCGCCCGGACGATTACATCACCAAAGTATGCATCCCCGCCCTGAAAGCCGCCCACACCGAAGGGTTGGTAGATGCGGTTGACGGGTTTTGCGAAGGCATTGCTTTTAGCACCGCGCAAATTGCAAAAGTGTTTGATGCAGCCAAAGAACTGGGTTTGCCCATAAAATTACATGCCGAGCAGCTTTCACACTTGGGCGGCACAGCACTTGCGGCAAAGTATAATGCCGTTTCAGCAGATCACGTGGAATATGCAAATGAAACAGATGCCAAAGCAATGGCATCATCCGGTACGGTTGCCGTCCTGTTACCGGGGGCGTTTTACACCCTGCGCGAGACCCAATCCCCACCCGTAGCAGCTTTTCGCAAACACAACGTCCCTATGGCATTGGCAACAGACTGCAATCCGGGCTCATCCCCCATGACCTCATTATTACTAACCATGAACATGGGCTGCACCCTATTCGGCCTGACCCCGACCGAATCCCTTGCCGGCGTCACCAACAACGCCGCCCAGGCCCTTGGCCTGGCAGACACAGGTCATATTGCAAAAGGCATGCGTTCTGACCTTGCGATTTGGGATGTCGAAACCCCCGCAGAACTATCCTACCGCATCGGTTTTAACCCCCTGCACACCCGTATTATCGGAGACAGCTATTGACCCATATCACCCTGTATCCAGGTCAGGCAACACTTGCCGATCTTGAGAATATCTACCGCAACAGTGTTTCCATCCAACTGCATCCAAGCGCAAAAGGCGCGGTTGAACAGGCTGCCCTTAGGGTCGCCGAAGCTGTCGCTGGCAGCAAACCTGTTTACGGCGTAAACACAGGTTTTGGCAAACTCGCCAGCGTTAAAATCGCGGTCGATGACACAACTACATTGCAACGTAATCTGGTGTTGTCGCATTGCTGCGGTGTAGGTGAACCGATTGCCAAACCCATCACCCGTCTGATGATGTCGCTGAAACTGCTGTCACTGGGGCGTGGGGCTTCGGGCATCCGTTGGTCTGTTATTGCACTTATCCAAGCCATGCTTGCCAAAGGTGTCACTCCCGTTATTCCCGCCCAAGGTTCGGTCGGTGCCTCTGGCGATCTGGCGCCCCTAGCTCATATGGCTGCCGTCATTCTGGGCGAAGGTTATGCGGAATATCAAGGGCAGGTACTTAAGGGCGTTGACGCTTTACAAAAGGCAGGTTTAACCCCGTTACCTCTGGCCGCAAAAGAGGGTCTTGCCCTGATCAACGGCACACAATTTTCCACCGCTTTTGCATTGGCAGGTTATTTTAACGCCATAGGTCACGCCGAAGCCGCCCTTGTCACATCAACCCTGTCTACTGATGCAATCATGGGATCAACCTCACCCCTGTTGGCCGAAATCCACGCCTTGCGCGGTCACAAAGGTCAGATCACAGCTGCACATATTATGCGCAGCCTGATGCAAGGCTCTATAATTCGTGAAAGCCACCGCGATGGTGATACCCGTGTGCAAGACCCATACTGCATTCGCTGCCAGCCACAAGTTATGGGGGCTGTGTTGGACATTTTATGGCACGCAGGGCGCACGTTAGAGATTGAGGCAAATGCCGTCACCGACAATCCGCTTGTGCTGATCGAAACCGGTGCCATTGTTTCAGGCGGCAATTTTCACGCCGAACCTGTTGCCTTTGCCGCCGACCAAATCGCGCTAGCGATCTCAGAAACCGGCGCCATCGCACAGCGGCGTATTGCCCTGATGGTCGACCCAACACTTAGTTATGATCTACCCCCGTTCCTGACCCCTAATCCCGGGCTGAATTCCGGCCTGATGATCGCCGAAGTGACAACCGCCGCCCTAATGTCTGAAAACAAACATCTGGCAAACCCATGCAGCACCGACAGCACGCCGACCAGTGCCAACCAAGAAGATCACGTTTCCATGGCCGCACATGGTGCCCGTCGCCTGATGCGCATGAATGAAAACCTTGGGCGTATCTTGGGCGTCGAAGCCATCTGTGCCGCTGCCGGCATTGATTTTCGCGCACCCTTAAAAACCAGCCCACTGTTGCAAAAGGTCATAGCACGCCTGCGCCAGGACATAGAACCATTAGTTGAAGACCGTTACTTAGCACCTGATCTGGAAACCGCCGCAGATCTCATATCCGCAGGCCAGTTGACCAAAGCCGCAGGCGGCTTTTCCCTTGCCGAAGCCAACTTAAATTAACCTTAGAGGCCCCATGTCTGACCCCCGTAAAAACACCCGCGATATCTACCCCGCCACTGGCACTGAAATAACTGCCAAGTCATGGCTCACCGAAGCCCCTTTGCGCATGTTGATGAACAATCTGCACCCAGACGTGGCCGAAAACCCGCACGAACTTGTGGTTTATGGTGGTATTGGGCGCGCGGCGCGCACATGGGCTGATTTTGACAAAATCGTCGTTAGCCTGCGTGACTTGGAAGAAGACGAAACATTGCTGGTGCAATCAGGTAAACCCGTCGGCGTGTTCAAAACCCACAAAGATGCGCCGCGTGTTTTGATTGCCAATTCCAATTTGGTACCACACTGGGCCACATGGGATCATTTCAATGAACTGGATAAAAAGGGCCTTGCGATGTACGGCCAAATGACTGCGGGCAGCTGGATTTACATCGGCTCACAAGGCATCGTGCAGGGTACTTACGAAACTTTCATAGAAGCAGGCCGTCAGCATTATGATGGTAATCTTACGGGCAAATGGATTTTGACCGCAGGGCTTGGCGGCATGGGTGGCGCACAACCCTTGGCCGCGGTGATGGCGGGGGCCTGTTGTTTAGCTGTTGAATGCAACCCTGACAGTATCGCGTTTCGTTTGCGCACCAAATATCTTGATGAACGCGCAGATACGCTGGACGAAGCAATGGCAATGATTGAAAAATGGACAGCCGCAGGCGTTGCCAAATCCGTAGGGCTGCTGGGCAATGCCGCCGATATTTTTCCGCAAATGGTCAAACGCGGCATTCGCCCTGATCTGGTCACGGATCAAACCTCGGCACATGACCCGATCAACGGTTATCTGCCGCAAGGTTGGAGCATGGCCGAATGGATCGACAAGCGTGAAACTGACCCCAAAGCGGTTGAGCGGGCGGCACGGGCTTCGATGAAAACACAGGTTAAAGCTATGTGTGATTATCACGCGATGGGAATTCCAACCGTGGATTACGGCAATAACATCCGCCAAATGGCACTAGAAGAAGGCCTTGAAAACGCTTTTGATTTCCCGGGCTTCGTACCTGCATACATCCGCCCCTTGTTTTGCCGTGGCATAGGCCCGTTTCGTTGGGTCGCCCTTTCGGGTGATCCCGAGGATATCTACAAGACCGATGCCGAGGTTAAAGAACTGGTGGATGACCCGCACCTGCACAACTGGCTTGATATGGCCCGCGAACGCATCAGCTTTCAGGGTCTGCCCGCCCGTATTGCATGGGTAGGTTTGGGCGTACGCCACAAGCTTGGCCTTGCTTTTAACGAAATGGTACGCAACGGTGAATTGAAAGCCCCTGTGGTGATTGGCCGTGATCATCTGGACTCTGGCTCTGTCGCATCCCCAAACCGCGAAACCGAAAGCATGCGCGATGGCTCAGACGCGGTCAGCGACTGGCCCCTGTTAAACGCGCTCTTGAACACAGCATCAGGGGCCACATGGGTATCCCTGCATCATGGCGGCGGCGTTGGTATGGGGTTTTCACAACACTCAGGCATGGTGATTTGCTGTGATGGTACTGCCGATGCAGATCGGCGCATTGCTCGCGTGTTATGGAATGATCCTGCAACAGGCGTCATGCGTCATGCCGATGCAGGGTATGAAATCGCTACGGATTGTGCCCGTGAAAATGACCTGAAACTGCCCGGCATTCTGGGCTAGTTAACGCCGTGTTTGCGGGCCATCAAACAGTCTGATATGGGCAATGATCTGCCCATGATCAGAGGCCAGTTTATTATAAGGCGCTTCAGGGTGTGAACCATCGGTTAAATGATCGTTCAACACATTGAAATAATCCATCTCACCAAGGGCCTTGGAATTGTCAGGGTGCAAATGGTACGACATCAAGATCTGATCAATGCTTTCATAAACCCCGCCAAAGGCAGACGTGTAAACCACGTCGCGCAGGCTTTTACGCACGAAAAGCTTTTCGGCACTGACTAACTGCATGGTTTCAATCGCAGACCTGATTTCACTGTTTTCTGTGCGCGTATAACGATCATTCTTTGTCTGCGCATCATGACGGCGTATCCATGAATAATTCTTGAACGGCTTCTCGCCGCTCACAATTTCAGACGATACCGCGTGATCACTGTCATTGAAATCACCCAACGATAGAACCAGATTACCTGCGATCAGTTCTGCCACTATCAATTCGCGTAAAATCAAAGCCTCTGCGGTGCGTCGTAAAGACGCCCGCAAGGCACCCAATGCACGACCCAAAGGATCATAATTAACCAAATCGGCTTCGGGCGAAAACGCGGCCCCCTTTGGTTTTAGAAATTCGCCAAGCTTGGATTTAAAGTGACAGTTGAATACAGTAAAAACCTGATCCCCAACCCGAATGTGAGCTTTTATAATTGGCCGCGACAACCGCGTCAGGGTAAAACTGCCCGCCTCACCGCCCCCAAGTTCAGGGAACTTGATGACTAATGGCGCAGGTAACTCCTGAATAACTTCAGGCGTTCCCTCAAAGCCAAAACGCGATAGAATTGCAAGCCCGGGGCGGCGATGTCCCGGTTCACCATCATGCAGATTAGGTGTAAAAAACAAAGCCGTTTTATCGTAACTGTCAAAACCCAATTTCTTGAATATCGCCTTGCGATGGTAGCGTTTTGACTTGTCGGGAATAACATCAGCATTCAGGGCTTCACCACGTGCATTGGCCTCATCAACAACCGCTTGTAATGAGGGTTCATCAAAGATTTCCTGAAAGCAAACAATATCGGCATTCATCGTCAATAACTGATCTGCCAGCCAGCTTTCTTTCCACGCATGTTCTTCGGTGGTGTATTCCTCATACTGATAGTACTCGCGGTTCGCCCCGATCAGGTTTTTGACGTTGAAGCTGGCAATGGTAAACTCAGTCATGCCTTGCTTCCAAATTTTTCCAAGGCCATTTGAAATACCGATGCGTCTACGTTGCCACCGGTGGTTACAGCAATAACAGCCTCTGTTTTGATCTCATCCCCATGAAATAAAGCCGCGGCAAGGGCAACGGCACCGCCCGGCTCAACGACAATTTTCAGGCGGTCAAACGCCAAAGCCATCGCATGCAAGCATTCATCATCACTCACAACAACCCCGTCCCCGCACAAGCGTTTTAGGATCGGAAATGTCATCTCACCAGGGGATGGTGTAACAATCGCATCGCACAAAGACCCGGTACGGCGCGTGTTTTCTTCAATTTTCCCCGACTTCAAAGATCGCGCCACATCATCAAACTCAAAAGGCTCACAAGGGCGCACGGTAAAATCGGGGGCTTTTTCAGCCAAAGCCAGCGCGATGCCCGAGGTCAAACCACCACCGCCACAACACACCAGAACGTCTGCATCTTTAACGCCTGCATCAGCCGCCTGCTTTGCAATTTCCAACCCGCTGGTGCCTTGGCCGGCAATGACATACGCATTGTCGAAAGGCTTCACCAATATCAGGTCGCGGTCCTTATTGAACCGGGCCGCAACCTCATCACGATCTTCGGTCTCACGATCATAAAGCACAACTTCTGCCCCCAATGCCTTGGTGTTTTCAATCTTAACACCGGGCGCATCAGACGGCATGATAATTACCGCAGGAATGCCGTTCATTCGTGCGGCTAGCGCCACGCCTTGGGCGTGATTGCCAGATGAAAATGCAATAACACCGCGTTTACGTTCATTGTTCGTCATGACCGAAATAGCCGACCACGCGCCACGAAATTTAAATGAGCCGGTGCGTTGCAGGCATTCAGCCTTTACATAAAGCGGACGTCCTGCAATTTCATCCAGAAAAGGTGAAGACAAAAGCGGGGTTTTCACCGCATAGCCATCCAACCGTTTGGCTGCAGCTTCAATCATTTCAAAATTACTCATTGTATTTCCTTCAGGAATTGTTCCAGCACAGCCAAGCACTCGGGTTCGTCTAAATAGGGGATATGCCCACGGTCTTTGACCTCTGCATAAATCATATCGGGATTGCGTCTTTGCATTTCAACCACGGTTTCACGTGATAAAAGGTTTGAGTTCTCACCACGGACCAAAGCTAGCGGCAGATCGCCATAAGCATCAAAATAATCCCATAAATCTACGTTATTGCCATGCGACTGCGCCTTGATTGCGTGGCGCAGATCAGGATCATAGCGCAAGTACAGCCCGTCAGGCTTTTCAACCCAGCGCAACCGCACCTCGGCTTGCCAGCGTTCTTTGGGGATATTGTCGAAACCAACCATAATATCAGGCAGTTTTTCAACCGCCTCATCATATGTTTTAAAATCCGGGCGATACCCCAGAAAACCTTTGATCGCATTAATCCCCGTATTATCCAACACAGGGCCTATATCGTTCAGCATCACGCCCAACAGACGGTGATAATCTGTCATCGCAAGATGCATCGAGATCAAGCCGCCGCGTGATGTGCCGATAATAGCAACTTTGGGCAGGCCCAGATGATCTAGAAGCTCCACCACATCACGGGCTTCGCGCACAAGGTTGTAATTGTTGAAATCAGGGTCAAAATCAGATTTTCCACGCCCGCGCATATCAAGGCGGATCAGACGCACAGCATTGGCATGGGGTGCCATATAGTTAAAATCGGTGCTGTTTCTGGTCACACCCGACAGATATAAAACCGGCGCACCTTGCCCTTCGTCACGGTAAGCCAGCGTTAAACCGTCGGATGTTTGAAATGTTTTCATCCCAGTGTTTTGGCCAGTTCAGGGATTTTATGCAACGTGTTCAATGTGGTTTTCGGCACCCAGGGCAAGCGGTCTACAGGTTCGCCCGCGCGGTTGACCCAGACAGTTTGAAAGCCGAACTTGGTCGCCCCTGCGGCATCCCACCCGTTGGATGACACGAACAGCACTTCGGCGGGAGTGCATTCAAAACGATCGCAAACCATCTGGTAAATACGCGGATCGGGTTTGAAAATACCCACGTCTTCAACACTTAACACATCGTCCAAAACAGCACCAAGCCCTGCGGATTTTACAGCACCGTTCAGCATATCTGGTGAACCGTTGGATAGAATTGCTGTTTGCAGCCCTGCAGTTTTCAGCGCATTCAACATTTGTGGAACTTCTTCATAAGCTTCCAATTCCCAGTAAAGTGCCAGCAAGCGTTCGCGCAACTCTGTATCGTCAGACAAATCACTGGCTTCCAGCGCGTAATCCAGACCGTTTTGGGTGACTTCCCAAAAGTCCGTATGGGCATCCATTATTGCGCGCAGCCATGTGTATTGCAGTTGTTTCAAGCGCCAGTCAGTGGCCACTTTTACCCAGGTTTTTGCAAATGCTTCGCGGCCCGGTTCAGATGCCGCACGTCGTGCGGCGGCGGCAACATCAAACAATGTGCCGTAAGCGTCAAAGACGCATGTTGTAATAGTCATGTGTAATACTCCTTTAACGAAGTCTTACACATGGTTATTTTTAATGGAAACGGAAAATCAGTTGTTTTCGTTTTGGGCCATGCCAAGCACGTGGTAGCCACCATCCACACAGATAACCTCACCCGTAGTGCAAGCGCCGTAATCTGATGCCAGGTACACAGCCGTACCGCCAATACTTTCAAGCGTTGCATTTGCCCGCATCGGCGAATTAGCTTCTGTTACGCGGAACGTTTTACGCGCCCCGCCAATAGCAGCACCTGCAAGGGTTTTCATTGGCCCTGGTGAAATCGCATTCACCCGAATACCGTCCGGTCCAAGGTCATTGGCCAGATAGCGTACGGTGCTTTCAAGGGCAGCCTTGGCCACGCCCATCACATTGTAAAACGGTGTCACGCGGTTTGAGCCCTGATAGGTCAGGGTCAGAATTGTGCCGCCATCTTTCATCAACGGCAGAGCACGGCGGGCAACTTCAATCAATGAAAAGCACGAAATATCCAGCGTGTTTTTAAAGTTCTCGCGGCTGGTATTTACCACCCGCCCTGCCAGTTCATTCTTGTCAGAAAAAGCAATCGCATGGATCAGAAAATCAATTTTGCCCCATTCTTTTTCCAATGTGGAAAAAAGATTATCAAGCGACGCGTCATCACAAACATCTGCCTCAACTACAATATTAGAGCCTATGCTTTCTGCCAGTGGCTTCACGCGCTTACCAAAGCCTTCGCCTTGATAGGTAAACGCCATTTCAGCACCTTGTGCGGCCATTTCGCGCGCAATGCCCCAAGCAATAGAGCGTTCATTGGCCACGCCCATGACAAGCCCGCGCTTGCCCTTCATCAAATCACCCATGATATTTGCTCATCGCTATTGTGCCGTTGGTGCCGCCAAAGCCGAAGCTGTTGGAAATAACCGTATCCAGCCCCGCGTTTTCAACAAATTCCGTGGCAATTTCATCTGCGTTGATCTCTGGATCAAGCGTTTCAATATTGGCTGACGGTGCAATAAAATCATTTTCCAGCATCAACAGGCTGTAAATTGTTTCATGCACACCAGCACCACCCAAGCAATGCCCTGTCAGGGATTTGGTTGATGTAATTGGCGGTGTGTTGCCTTCACCGAATACATTGCGCACAGCACGCACTTCGGTTACATCACCGGCAGGTGTAGATGTGCCGTGTGCGTTGATATAACCAACCTTGCGGTCGCCGATAGTGGCTAGTGCCAGCTTCATCGAACGTTCAGCCCCTTCACCCGATGGGGCCACCATATCGTGGCCATCAGATGTGGCGCCATAGCCGGTCACTTCAGCGTAAATCTTGGCACCGCGTGCCAATGCGTGATCTAGTTCTTCCAGAACCACAACACCTGCACCACCCGAGATGACAAAACCGTCACGGGTTGCATCAAACGCGCGGGATGCTTTTTCAGGGGTGTCGTTATACTTGGAAGACATCGCACCCATTGCGTCAAACAGACAAGACAATGTCCAGTCCAATTCTTCGCCGCCACCTGCAAAAACGATATCCTGTTTGCCAAACTGAATTTGCTCAACCCCGTTGCCGATGCAATGCAGCGACGTGGTACAAGCTGAGGTGATCGAATAATTCACCCCCTTGATCTTGAAAGGTGTGGCCAGACAGGCCGAGTTGGTAGAGGACATGCCGCGCGTCACCATAAATGGCCCCATGCGTTTAGGTGCGCCTTTTTCCAGCACAATTTTATGCGCCTGAAACAGGTTTATCGTAGATGGCCCGCCAGAGCCCATGACCAGCCCCGTGCGCTCATTGGATACATCGCTGTCTTCCAAACCACTGTCCGCAATCGCTTGCTCCATGGCCAGATAGTTATAAGCAGCCCCTTGTCCCATAAACCGCATCTGACGTTTGTCTATATGCTCGGCTGGGTTAATCTTCGGCATGCCATGGACCTGACTGCGAAACCCGTGTTCGGCGTAATCTTCAGCAAAGCTGATACCCGACGTACTGTTTTTTAGTGATGCAAGAACTTCTTCTTGATTATTCCCGATTGAGGATATTATCCCCAAACCTGTGATGACAACGCGGCGCATGTGCGAACTCCTTTTTCGTAGTATTACTTATTACGATATTTAGTCTTGGGCTGCGGCAAGTCCAACCTTCAAATCTTTAACGGCATAAATTTGTTCACCATCGGCAAAGATTTTACCGTCAGCTACGCCCATTTTCAGGCGGCGGTCAATCACGCGGGTGAAATCCACATGATAGGTGATCACCTTACGTTCAGGCGTCACCATGCCAGAGAACTTCACTTCCCCCACACCAACAGCAAATCCCTGACCCAGCATACCACGCCACCCAAGGTTGAAACCTGTCAACTGCCACAGCCCGTCAAGCCCTAAACACCCCGGCATCACCGGATTGCCGGGGAAGTGGCATTCAAAGAACCAAAGGTCAGGGTTGATATCAAATTCTGCAACAACATGACCTTTGCCATGTTCGCCACCATCTGCAGAAATGTCGGTAATTCGATCCATCATAAGCATAGGGGGCAAGGGAAGTTGTGCATTTCCAGGGCCGAATAATTCACCTTGGGCACATTTAATTAGCCCGTCTTTATCGTAACTTGTTGGTCTGTCGGACATGTCGTACTTGCCTTTTCTCAGTCATATTCTTACGTTAAGTATCACTACTTTTACCACACTAGCAATAGAAAGCGGCACTAAAGCGCAGACAGAAAAATTGTGTTTTGGTTGAACTTTAAGAAATTTGCGGTCATAATAAATTTGCGGTCATAATCAAGTGCAAAGTTAGGATAATGAGGTTTTTATGCATATCGAACCACATATACGCGGCCAGAAATGGCTGGAAAGCAAGAATGTGCGAGCCACAAAACAAAGGCTGGCACTGGCCACTTTGCTTGTGGGTGACGGGCAAAATCGCCATGTGACTGCAGAAAGCCTGTTTGAGGCAGTCTCGAAAACAAAAGAACCAGTGTCCCTTGCAACCGTTTACAACACTTTACGCTTGTTTTGCGATGCTCAGTTGCTGAACGAGATCATGATTGAAGGCAACACATCATATTTTGACACCCGCATAGATCAGCATCCGCATTTTTATTGGGAAGATGCGCGTGTCTTATCCGATGCGCCCACAGAAACACTAAAATTCCAATGCATCCCCACGCCACCCAAAGGGGCTGAAATTGCGCGTGTTGATGTAGTCATTCGGCTGCGTAAAACACCCTAAAATCAGGGTTTTAAATTAAAACCACTGCCCCGGCTCCATAAACCCGTGATCCATAAGCTGTTGTGAATTCCACCTGAATTTCACCGATTTTGACCATATAAAACTGTCAATCTCAAACGTCGAGCCAGGGTTGGTTTTCAAACTCTTAGCGGTTCTGAACGAACAAATTGTAATGGTGGCATTATGGTGCCAAGGGCAGGAAAATGTGTTGTATTCTGGGTCATTGAAATACCCGGTCGCATCCATTTTCAATCCTGGCACCGTTTTGAACAGAGCTATGCGATTCAAACGCCGTCTCTCATAAGGTAAATGTTCTTCATACCGCCATTTCAAACCACCATAAACATCCAGCTGCCGGTCTTGCGATTCACCATCAACAAAACGTTGCAAAGCATAATACCCTGCCCCGTCAAAATGCGCCCCTTCAAGCGAAAACCCGTCTTTTGCCTTGCCCAAGTCATCTGGATAAAGATCTATCGTATAGCTGAAAACCGCATTGCGTTTTTCTTCGGTGATGAAATCCGTCAGATCATCAATGGAACGGTTTTCACAAAACGGAAAATGCAAATATTCCGCATTAAAGCAATAGTAAATCCAACGATCAGGAAGCAATGCAATCAACTGATTCACAAAAGGCGATATGTTTGAAAAAAACGCATCTGGAATATTAATTTCCTGACACAATTCACTGCAGCTATCCGGTAAATCAAGATCATCACGCTTCAAAACAAACAGATTCTTGAAGCCAAGTCTTGCATGGTGGCGGATACTTGAGCTTAGGCCCGTTAAATCCTCAGCAAAAATAATGCCGACAGGGCCTTGTACAAGCGTTTCCACGGGTATTTCAAAAAAGTTTTTTGCCATTTATCTTCTGCTTAAAGTGATCGTAACACATTGTTCTTACATGATGTAGTAAATTTACCTTTAAAAATCCAGCGTTGCTGACTAAAAAAGATTCGACACAAAGCTTGAAAACCTGAAAACCACTTATACATTCCACTTGTAGTAAGAGTAACACGAGTGGGGATGGGAAAAGCACATGTTACACATGGACCAACAAAACGATATACAACTTGATACAGATGTATTAGGCAAGGTTGATACAGATGTATTAGGCAAGGATGAGTTGCTGACTTTGACAACACAGATAGTGTCATCACACCTGTCAGGCACTGGCCTGCCAACAGATGAAGTGCCGCAATTCATCGAAACCATTCATACAAAAATGAAAGAACTGTCCGGCAGCCGCGCTAAGACACGCCTAGTACCTGCTCTGCCAGTAGAGCAATCGATAACACCTGACTATATATACTGTCTGGAAGACGGTAAAAAATTCCGCATGTTAAAAAAGCATCTGCGCGCCTGTTACGATATGTCTCCAGAGGAATACCGTGCAAAATGGGGCTTAAATGCAGATTATCCGATGGTGGCACCAAATTATGCTGTCAAACGGCAGGAATTGGCAAGGCAAAGTGGTTTGGGCAAGAAGCGCATTTAAGCAATGACATTGCGAAGCGCGCGCTTGCGGTGTAAAGGCCAAGCTTCCAGCTAACTAATCCAGGCCTTTAACGTCATGCCCGCAGAAAAAAAACTTTTTATCAAGACCTATGGTTGTCAGATGAATGTCTATGACAGCGAACGGATATCGGACGCTTTGATCCCTGCGGGCTATACCGTCACCACCGATGAGACACAGGCCGATCTGGTTTTGCTAAATACCTGTCATATCCGTGAAAAGGCCGCCGAAAAAATTTATTCCGAGCTGGGCCGCTTGAAGCAATTGAAGCTGAAAAAACCCGACATGAAGTTTGGTGTAGCCGGTTGTGTTGCACAGGCTGAGGGTCAAGAAATTATCGACCGCCAGCCGATGGTGGATTTTGTGGTTGGCTCACAATCCTATCACCGTTTGCCCGACATGGTCAAAGCTGTGGATAACGGCGGCAAGCCCGTTGATATAGATTTCCCCCTTGAAGACAAATTCGACCATATCGTACGCAGTAAAGAAAAGCGTAAATTGCCCAGTGCATTTTTGACCGTACAAGAAGGTTGTGACAAATTTTGTGCGTTTTGTGTGGTGCCCTATACCCGCGGCGCTGAAGCATCACGGCCTGCGCAAAAGATCATTGATGAGGCCAAGTTGCTGGTGGACCAAGGCGTGGTGGAGATCAATCTGTTGGGCCAGAATGTAAACGCTTATCACGGTCAAGGTGCTGACGGTGAATGGTCTCTTGCCCGCCTGATCCGCGAATTGGCTAAAATAGATGCGCTGAAACGCATCCGTTTCACCACCTCACACCCCAATGATATGGATGATGATCTGATCGCCGCCCACGGAGATACGGAAAAATTGATGCCCTATCTGCACCTGCCGGTGCAGGCGGGTTCGGATAAAATCCTGAAAGCGATGAACCGTCATCATACCGCAGAAGAGTACCTAAACGTCATCGAACGCATTCGCGCCGCGCGCAGTGACATTGCCCTGTCGGGTGATTTTATCGTCGGTTTCCCAGGTGAGACCGAAGCAGATTTCCAGCAAACCTTGGCGCTCTGCGAAGAGGTACGCTACGGGCAGGCCTATTCGTTCAAATACTCCACCCGCCCTGGTACCCCGGCTGCGGAATGGGATCAGGTAAATGAGGCCGAAAAAGCAGATCGTTTGCGCCGGTTGCAAACTTTGTTGACAGGGCATCAGATGGACTTCCAGCTTTCAATGGTCGGTAAAACCCTGCCGGTTCTTTTGGAAAAACCAGCTCGCGACCCAGGGCAATTGGTCGGCAAATCGGAATATTTGCATGCGGTTCACATGGATGCCGCCCCCGAATTGGTCGGCACGATTGTGCAAGCCAAGGTGACTCGCACAGAGCGCAACTCTTTGGGCGCAAAAATTGTGCACATTTAGCATAGTTGCAATATTTTAAGTATTAACACCGTAGTGGAAATAATAAGCGTTTCCGCTAGGTTAATGTATCCCAACTATCAATAGTATGTTGAGTATTTATTTTCACTATCTGTAGATAAATTGGTATGCTAAGTAATATTTAGTATGCTAACGAAGCTTTTTTTACTGTTAAGTTAGCGAGTGTGTAATAGGATTTCTCCTTTGAAGGCCCAAAATGTGGAAGGGAACATAAAGTGTCAAAAATTTCCCAGCAATTGCGGGCATTGCCATACTTGGCGTCTTTGCAGCCAGCAGTGGTATGGCGGGCAACACTGACCTAGCTGTCGTAAAATCAAGCCAGTCTGAACATTATGTGCCAACTATTTGGGTTGACCCAGATGGATGTGAACACTGGGCGATGGATGATGGTGCCGAAGGTTATATGACACCCCATGTTACACGTGATGGCATCCCGGTTTGCCGCCGCGGCAACACCTGCGCGGTGATGAATTCCGATCAATTATTTGCAGTAGATAATTGGCATGTCAACGCCACCAACCACGCACGTTTGCAAAAATTCTTCACCAGCACAGGTGCTAGCACATATCTGATTGACGGCCACACAGACAGCGACGCAAGTGACGCGTATAATATGCGGCTGTCACAAAACCGTGCAATGACCATTTCTAAAATTGCGCAAAGCGTCTGTGCTACAGCACAGGCCCGCTGGTACGGGGAACGCGTTCCTTTAGCTTCAAACAGCACACGTGCCGGCAAGGCGAAAAACCGCCGCGTCGAAATCACCTGTATCCGCTAAGCTGGAAGGAAAACCTATGACACTTGTTAAAGCACTTTCGATCGTTCTTCTGGCCATTTCATTGGCAGGTTGTGACATCCCGAAACAAAATAAAACTGTCGATAACTTCATTGATAATAAACACCTTAGTCAGCTGAAAGCCGGTATCTGGGTTGACCCTCGTGGTTGCGACCATTGGATTATTGATGACGGCGTTGAGGGTTATCTGTCTGCACGTTTGGACAAATACGGCAAACCGGTTTGTTCCGGCATCGCACCGCCAAACACCGCCAGCGGCGGCTTTAAATCTGGTAGCACTATTGGTGATCCGATTTAAACTATCCAAAATATTAATTAAAAAGCCGCGTTCATCGCGGTTTTTTATGACAAATGACTTGCGTAATCCTGCATATATTGCGACTATTTTAATATCTTATATGAAACGGAGGCCGCTTTGGCGAACATCGCCCCGACACTGCCACACGACAGCACAACAAAACCTGAAGCTCTGCTGAATTTCCCTGACAACAGATATTTAATTGACCTATGCGGCCCATTAGATCGCAACCTTACACAAATCGAAACAGCTTTTACTGTACAGATTGTACGGCGTGGAAATGATATTGCCATTATGGGGGATGAAACTGCACAAGCGAAAGCGGCAGCGGTTTTAAATACAGTTTATGCACGTGCGGAACAGGGAAAACCTGTTGAGCCCGCTGACATTGATGCAACCATCCACTTTAATAAAAAGCAACAGGGTGAACCCCGTAATACCGCAGGTCAGATGGAAATGTTCAAAGGCGGGCATTTGGAAATCAGAACCCGCAAGAAAACCGTTGAACCCCGCACGATTACCCAAAAATCCTATGTGGAAAACCTGTTCGAAAAAGAACTTGTCTTTGGCCTTGGCCCGGCAGGTACCGGTAAAACATATCTGGCTGTGGCCGTCGCTGTTTCCATGTTTATCAATGGTTTAGTCGATAAAATCATCCTTGCACGCCCAGCGGTTGAGGCCGGCGAAAGACTTGGGTTTCTTCCTGGCGATATGAAAGAAAAAGTCGATCCTTATATGCAGCCGCTTTATGACGCGCTGCATGACTTTTTCCCCACCAAACAGGTTGAAAAACTGATCGAGGATCGGCGGATCGAGATTGCCCCGCTTGCCTTTATGCGCGGCCGCACACTTAGCAATGCCTATGTGGTTCTGGATGAGGCGCAAAATGCAACAACGATGCAGATGAAAATGTTCCTGACCCGCATGGGCGAAGGATCGCGTATGGCAATTACCGGTGATATGAGCCAAATTGATTTGCCCCGCAGTGTGCCCTCTGGTCTGGTTCAGGCCGAAAAAGTGTTGCGTAATGTCAAAGGTGTGGGTTTCACCCACTTCAAGACAGAAGATATTGTGCGCCACTCAATGGTCGCCAAAATCATTACAGCCTACGATAAGCACGCCAAAGCCAATGGATAATGCCATTGAGGTCGTTAATGAAACCGAACTTTGGCAAAGCTTCGACTTAGAAGCGATTGCATCGCATGCATTCAATACCATTGCCAAGACGTTAAGCCTTGCAGATGTCCCGTATGAGCTTAGCATTCTGGCCTGTGATGACGCCCGCATCGCTGTTTTAAACGCAGAATTTCGCGGCAAACCAACCCCGACAAATGTTTTGTCATGGCCATGTTTTGACCTTAGCATGGGCAAAGCAGGTGAAAAACCCAACCTACCCCCCTTGCCTTCACACGGTGATCCGTTTGTGAATATCGGCGACATTGCCATTGCCTATGAAACCTGCCTGAAAGAAGCAGATCAAGCAGGGATTGAAACGCTACACCACATTACCCACTTACTGATACACGGAATATTACATCTTTTGGGCTATGATCATGAAACGGATAGTGATGCAGAAATGATGGAAACACTGGAAATTGATCTGCTGAACAGTATGGGTATTGGAAATCCCTACAAAGACGTGTAATTTGGTGGTGATTATTGGAAAGAGGCTATGAACGACACAACTGACGCATCTTCTATCGCGGCGCGTAGCGCGCAGCCGGAAGATAAAAAAGAACCGACAGGTTTTTTTAAACGCTTGTTTGCAGGCAATAGTGATGCATATATAGCGCCTACCCCTAACACAGAAAAAATGCTGCCCGCAAACAGCCTGAAAATCCTAAGCGATTTACGGGTTGATGATGTAGCTGTACCGCGTGCCGACATCATAGCGGTTCCGGTTGATCTGAAACTGGAAGAATTGCTGAAAGTATTCAAAGACAGCGGCCATTCCCGATTGCCAGTTTACAAAGGCGCATTGGATAACCCACAAGGCTTTTTGCATCTGAAAGATTTGGCCCTGAAATATGGCTTTAACGGTAAGGTCTCACGCTTTTCGATTAAGCGTATGCTGCGGCCATTGCTTTATGTACCGCCTTCCATGACCATTGATGTGTTGCTTCAAAAAATGCAATCCGACCGCATTCACATGGCTCTTGTCATAGATGAATACGGCGGCGTTGACGGTCTGGTGACAATTGAAGATCTGATCGAACAGATTGTCGGTGAAATCGAAGATGAACATGACAGTGAAGAACAAGAGCTTTGGGTTGAAGAAAAGCCCGGGGTCTATCTGTGTCAGGCCCGCGCCCCTTTGGATGAATTCGAAAAAATCCTGAATGCTGATTTGGCCAGCACCGCTGACGATGAGGATATCGACACGCTTGGCGGGCTTGTCACCATGATGATCGGGCGCGTGCCTGTACGTGGTGAACTGATCAAACATCCGGACGGCTTTGAATTTGAAATCATCGATGCCGACCCGCGCCGTATTAAGAAGCTACGCGTTTGTAGATCACAAAACCGGTGATTATTGACCTGTTAGAAAAGTTGATTAGCTGGCTTGGGTGCAGGCCAAAGCGCATGTGGTTTATTGCGATGTTTCTGGGGTTTGTTCTGGCTTTGGGACAAGCCCCAGTCTCTTTTCCGATCGGTGTTTTTACCTCAATCCCGATCCTTGCTTACTGCGCTTTTCGCGCCAATACCAAAAAGCAGGCCTTTGCCATCGGCTGGTGTAGTGGGCTGGGTTATTTCGGCTTCAGCATGTTGTGGCTAATTGAACCGTTCTTTATTGAACCGGAAAAACACGCTATCTTTGCCCCGTTCGCATTGTTTGCGATGTCAGGTGGCCTGGCACTGTTTTGGGGGATGGCTTTCGCGTTTTCAAAACAATTCAGCACAGATCTGGGTCGTTACATCATTGGGCTGGCGGTTGCTTGGGCCGCAGCAGAATATCTGCGTTCATTACTGTTCACAGGGTTTCCATGGGGTCTGATCGGTTACACATGGATCAAAACACCCATCGCCCAATGGGCATCAGTCATCGGGCCGTTCGGGTTGACCTTTTTAACCTTCTTTGGCGGGCTCTTACTGTTGAGCGTGCCACAGAAACGATTTGCAGGGCCAGTTCTGACCGCTTTGTTCTTTAGCAGTTTACTGGCCGCGGGGGTTTGGCGCACACCAAATACACAGGACGAACAACAGACAAATATCCGTGTCCGGCTTATTCAACCTAACGCACCACAGCATAAAAAATGGGATCCTGAATGGATAGGTGTATTTTTCAGGCGCAGTCTGGAACTGACTTCATCCCCTGCGGCAAAACCCATTGATCTTGTTATCTGGCCGGAAACTGCGGTGCCATTTGCATTACAAAACAATACAGATGATTTGCAAATTCTGACGGATGCTGCAGGGCCAAACGCCCATATGATTGCAGGTATCAGGCGGTTCGAAGGGAATAATCTGTATAATTCCATGGTTCATCTTGATCAAAAGGGCCGGTTGGTATCAGTTTACGATAAATCCCATCTGGTGCCGTTTGGCGAGTATATCCCGTTTTCCGAATATCTGTCGGGTTTGGGATTACGCGGGATGGCGGCAAATCTGCAAGGATTTTCATCGGGCGCAGGGCCACAAGTTATTTCGGCTGACGGTCTGCCGTCCTATCTGGCGATGATCTGTTACGAAGCAATTTTTCCGTCCTTTGCCCACACCGACACCAATCGCCCGGAGTTTTTGATGCACATCACCAATGATGCGTGGTTTGGTGATATAACCGGCCCCTATCAGCATCTGGTTCAGGTTCAATTCCGCGCCATTGAACAGGGTCTACCAGCCGAACGGTCTGCAAACACAGGCATTTCAGCGGTGATTGACCCTTACGGGCGCATTATCGACAACCTAAAACTGAATGAAGCGGGGGTTCTGGATGCTGATCTGCCTGTCCCATTGGACAGAACCATATATGCACGTACAGGCGATCTGCCCTTCTTATTATTACTGCTTATCCTTGGACTAGTAGCCAAATATATCACATTATGTTCAACGAAACAAACTGCAACCCCATAATATCATTGACCCAATGCCTATTGCCCATTAATTGACTTGTATCTCTTACCACAACGGCTTCCTGGCGTGGTGAATTCATCTAACTGGAGCGAATATATGTCCCGACAAAATTACCTGTTTACTTCGGAGTCTGTTTCCGAAGGCCATCCCGATAAAATCTGTGACCGCGTGTCTGACGCTATATTGGACGCATTCCTTGCAGAAGAAGAACTGGCCCGTGTGGCTTGTGAAACTTTCGCCACAACCGACCGCGTAATTGTTGGTGGCGAAGTTGGCTTATCCACCCCTGAAAAATTAGACGATATGATGGGCCGCATTGAAAGTATCGTGCGCAATTGTGTGAAAGACGTAGGCTACGAGCAAGAGGGTTTTCATTGGAAAAACCTGACGGTTAATAACTACCTGCACGCACAATCTGCCCATATCGCGCAAGGCGTTGATAATGCCGGCGCTGGTGATCAGGGCATTATGTTTGGCTATGCGGTAAATGAAACCGATGATCTGATGCCGGCCCCCATTCAATATGCCCACGCAATTTTGCGCACACTGGCCGAAGCCCGCAAATCAGGTGAAGCCGCCGTGCTGGGCCCCGACAGCAAATCGCAGCTTTCCGTCAAATATGTCGATGGCAGACCTGTTGGTGTGTCGTCTATCGTTTTATCCACACAACATCTTGATGCCTCAATGACATCACAAGATGTACGCGATGTCGTGGAACCCTACATCCGCAAAACCCTGCCCGAAGGCTGGATTACTGCCGCCACTGAATGGCATGTGAACCCAACGGGCACATTTGTTATCGGCGGCCCTGATGGTGATGCAGGTCTGACAGGACGCAAAATTATCGTTGATACATACGGCGGTGCCGCACCACACGGTGGTGGTGCGTTTTCTGGCAAAGACCCAACCAAAGTTGACCGCTCTGCCGCTTATGCTGCGCGGTATCTGGCGAAAAACGTTGTGGCCTCCGGCATGGCCGAACGCTGCACAATTCAGCTGTCATATGCTATCGGTGTGGCCAAACCATTGTCGATTTATTGCGATACGCATGGCACAGGCCAAGTGCATGAAACAGAGATCGAAAAAGCAGTGGCAGAGATTATGGATCTGACGCCAACAGGCATCAAAGACCATCTGCAACTGACACGCCCGATTTATGAACGCACAGCGGCTTACGGTCACTTCGGGCGCACGCCCACGAATGACGGTGGTTTTTCATGGGAAAAAACCGATCTGGTTGAGGCCTTGAAAAAAGCAGTCTGATCGCCCTTGATCACACGCAACCGAAAAGATATTGAGGCCCCAAGTATCCCTTGGGGCTTCTTTTTGGAACAATCGCATGACAGATAAATCACCCTCTGGCGCCCCGTGGCGTAACTTTTATGGCCGCCTGAAGGGCAAGCATATGAAAGATACGCAAAAAGGCTATGTTGCCGAAGATTTGGCAGCCCTTTCCTTGCCCAACGTATCTTGGGAAGAAAACCCTGATCGCACACAGATGGATATGAAAGCCCAGTTCGGTGACAACCCAGTATGGTTGGAAGTCGGCTTTGGTGGTGGTGAACATATGGTGCATCAAGCGATTGAAAATCCCGATGTGCAGTTTTTGGGCTGCGAGCCATATATCAATGGCGTTGGCATGTTACTGGGCAAAATCCGCAAAGCAGGCGTGGAAAATATCACCCTGCACGCAGGTGACGCGCGTGATGTGATGGACATTCTGCCCACAGGTTCAATTGACCGCGCGTTCCTTTTATACCCTGACCCGTGGCCAAAGAAACGCCACCACAGGCGCCGCTTTGTGACGCCCGAACATCTTGACCCTTTGGCGCGATGCCTGAATGCAGGCGCTATCTTCCGTGTGGCCACCGATATTGAAGATTATGTACGCCAGACAATGGAACAGATGACCATACGGGATGATTTTGAATGGCTGGCAGAAACCGCAGATGATTGGCGGGTTGCATGGCCTGATTGGCATTCAACGCGGTATGAACAAAAAGCCCTGCGCGAAGGCCGCACACCGCATTATATGACTTTCCGTAAACTCTGATCGCTTGGCAATAGACCCTAATCATGGATTGCGCTATAGCGGGGCAAACAAGATTAGGACAACCCCATGTCAAGCCACGGCACCCCTATCCCGATGCAATCGCGCGCAGGCGGCCCTTTAAAGGGTACCGCTGAAGTTCCGGGCGATAAATCTGTCTCTCACCGCTCTTTGATTCTGGGTGCATTGGCCGTGGGTGAAACCAAAATAAGCGGCCTTTTGGAAGGTGACGATATTCTGGACACCGCCAAAGCCATGGCCGCCCTTGGCGCGGATGTGGAACGTGTAGGTGACGGTGAATGGCGGGTAAACGGTGTGGGTGTTGGCGGCTTTGCTGAACCCGATGATGTGATCAACTGCGGCAATGCAGGCACTGGTGTGCGCCTGATAATGGGCGCGGTTGCAACCAGCCCGATCACAGTGACTTTCACAGGGGATGCATCATTGCGGTCACGTCCAATGGGGCGCATCACTGATCCTTTGGCCTTGTTTGGGGCGCAAACCATAGGACGCGCAAACGGGTTGTTACCGCTGACTTTAGTCGGCGCACGTGAACCGATGCCTGTACGTTACACATCGCCCCATGCATCCGCCCAGATTAAATCTGCGGTGCTTTTGGCAGGTTTGAACACGCCGGGTAAAACTGTGCTGATCGAGAAAGAGAAAACCCGTGACCACACCGAACGGATGTTGCGCGGTTTTGGTGCGGAAATTGAAACCATTGAAACCGATGAAGGCTTTGAAATAACCCTGACGGGCCAACCCGAACTGCAAGCACAAACCATTGCGGTGCCGCGTGACCCCAGTTCAGCCGCTTTCCCCGTATGTGCCGCTTTGATTGTGGAAGGCTCGGAAATCCTCCTGCCCAACATCGGGCTAAACCCGACCCGTGCAGGCTTACTGACCACATTGATAGAGATGGGCGCGGATATTACCTTTGAGAATGAACGCGAAGAAGGTGGTGAACCTGTGGCCGACCTGCGGGTGAAAGCCAGCAAACTGACCGGCATTGAAGTGCCGCCAGAACGCGCACCCAGCATGATCGACGAATACCCGATCCTTTCGGCCGTTGCATCTTTTGCTGCAGGCAAAACCGTGATGCGCGGGATCAAAGAATTGCGGGTCAAAGAATGCGACCGCATAGATGCTATGGCACGCGGCCTGGAAGCCATGGGTGTGACCATAGAAGAGGGCGACGATTATCTGATCGTGCATGGCCATGATGGTGACGTAAAAGGCGGCGGTAAAGCACAGACGTTTTTCGATCACCGCATCGGCATGTCATTTTTGTGCATGGGGTTGGCCACAAAGCAGCCCGTCAGTATTGATGATGGCGCGGCGATTGCCACCAGCTTTCCGATTTTCAAAGAGCTGATGAAAGGCTTAGGCGCCAATATCACGCGGGCCAATCGGTGAGTTTCACTGTTGCGATAGACGGCCCTGCGGCCTCTGGCAAAGGCACCATTTCACGCGCCATAGCCGAACATTTCGGCTTTGCGCATCTTGATACCGGGCTTTTGTACCGCGCGGTTGGCAAGAAAACACTCACCCAAGGCGACAGCCCAGAAGCGGCAATAAAACTGGTGCAAGAATTAACTGCGGATGACCTAAACGCTGGCGATTTGCGCACAGCCGAAGTCGCCCAAGCCGCCAGCAAAATTGCCGTGATCCCGCAGGTGCGTTTAGCTCTTGTGGAATTCCAGAAAACATTCGCAACACAAAAGGGTGGTGCGGTGTTGGACGGGCGTGATATAGGCACCGTGATCTGCCCCGATGCAGAGGTGAAACTGTTTGTAACCGCAAGTGCAAAGGTGCGTGCCCGCAGACGTTTTGCAGAGCTTTCCATCAAGGATGACAGTATCACACCAGAACAAGTTTTAGCCGATATAAAACTGCGCGATGCCCGCGATGCTGACCGTGATGTCGCCCCGATGATTGCCGCAACAGACGCCCATCTGATAGATACATCCAACATGAAAATCGCAGAAGCGATTGCAGCGGTCATTGCCATTATAAAAGCCAGTAAGTCTTCGTAAGTTAACGCAGGCGGAATGGGGTGCTTTAAATTATGGTTCGCATGAGCACCCAAAGTCATCCCCACAGGACTGTAACATCCCGCCTGCGATATACCACATGCGTGAGTGGTATATGGGTTTAGGCCGCCGCCTGCTCTTTGGCTGCGGACAAAATAGCGGACATATGTGCAGCTTCACCGATCAGTAAATAATCCAGCCGCTCTGACGCACCATTAAACACGTGAAACGTTTCCGATTTGACATCTAGAATAGCAAATTTTGTTGCGGGGTATATTTCACTGAACATGTTTTGCATGATCAATCCGCCTGCTTGCGCTTTCAGATTGGATAGCTTTTTGTTATTCAGATAAAGTTTGATGGCATAGATTTCACCATCCAATATCAGGCCGATTTCAGGATTAATATTCACATCAAACTCTTGCAATGCCCAGATTTGTTTGGGCGGTTCATACCAGGCAGCGGATGTATAATTACTTTTCCATTTGTAAAATTTTATCAACGCATCACGGATAAATTCCTGTGCGTCTTCTTTTTGGCTGGCAATGAACTGTTCCCAATCTGTGTATTTGCCTGATCTTTCGGCCGCAATCAGGGCCTCGCGCAGATTTTCATAATAATGTGTCCGTGAGGTTTGCATATTTCCGCTTTGATAGAAGGCAGCTAATGCTGATGCAGCTTTGGCACTACCTGTTTGTGCGGTAAAATCTAAAAATTTGGTAAATCCTACGTGTTTCACTTTAGCCTCCTGTTTTAATTTTTTCTGCTTGTACCCAATGCTAGGTTTCAATCTTAAGGATAGTCAATTAGCGAAACTTTATATGTTTAAAATACCTTTAAAATGCCATGAAAATTCTTTGAATTGCCACAATCAATAGCTTACTTCATAATTTTGACAAATTATGGCATGTGTTTGTGGTTAATATTTGTGCATACTACATTTTGTAGTTCTAAGAAACTCACCTGCAATAGGTTGGGGGTAAGAAGGGTTTTTCGACTAAACCAAGGCGGGGATAACATGCTTTCTTGACATAATTATGATCAAAGAGCAGCAAAAATTTCCACTTTTTCCTAAGTGATTTTTTGACCATTCACCCTTGCAAGCCACCAAGCTTTTCACCACAGATAAACTTTGATGCTTGTAGATGTGGCTTCAACCATGCAAAGACACAGCCATGACCAAGATCATTTTATTTAACAAACCTTACGGTGTGCTCTCGCAATTCACCGATAAAGGCACCGCGGGTTCTGCACGCCAAACCTTGTCAGAATTCATTGATGTGCCGGAGGTTTATGCAGCCGGGCGATTGGATAAAGATAGTGAAGGGCTGCTGGTATTAACAGATAATGGCCGATTGCAAAGCCGTATCAGTGACCCCAAGTTCAAGACCTTGAAAACCTATTGGGTGCAGGTTGAAGGTGAGCCAACAGATGTGCAGATTCAGCAATTACGTGACGGGGTCAGGTTGAAAGATGGCATGACACGCCCTGCCGAAGTTTCGCGTATAGATGAACCCGCAGGCCTGTGGCCACGCAACCCGCCAGTGCGATTTCGCAAAACAGTAGCGGATAGCTGGATAGAGATTACAATTTCCGAAGGCCGCAACCGTCAGGTACGGCGCATGACAGCAGTTGTTAACTGCCCCACCCTGCGATTAATTCGCTACCGTGTGGGCGAGTGGACGATTGACGAGATTACGCACGGGGAGTGGCGAACGGTGTAACAGCGAACACGCAACCACACATTATAACATCCCAACAAATTCCAACGCAAACTTATGCACATCGCCAGGCCAGCGTGCGGACAGGTAATTGCCGTCACGGTGGGTAAAGCCGCGTGACAAGTGTTTCATATTATCGCGCAAGATCGGCAATGGCCCTTGGATGAAATCATCAGGGGATTTCAAGCTGGCTGTGACCTCATCCTCAACCGTAATCGGATAAGTCAGAAAATAATCACCCACTTTGCGTTTTGTCATATGGTAGGCCAGCATTTCCTGACGTTTCAAAAGCGCGGTGGTTTTACGACCCCAAAGCACTGATTTTCCGGTTTCAGAGTTGATCGCACGGCAAGCGGCCACCACACCGTGGCAAATCGCGGCAATAGGTTTATCAGTCGCGAAAAAACCGGCAATAGCATTTTGCAGAACACAAGACTCAAGATAGGGAATAATGCCTTTGGCATGCCCGCCCGGCAACAAAATAGCCTCAAAATCATCGACCCGAATGTCGTCATAATGGATCGGGTTTTGAAAAGCTTTATCTTGTAGCAGCTCTTGATAGGTTGCCTGTGCAGGTTTTTCAGCTGTAAAAAGCGATTTTAACAGGCCAAGCCCTGCCCCGGACAACATAATGGGATCAGCAATAGCGGCTTTGCCGGTATCAGTTGCAAAGCAAACCTCATGCCCATGCGCGCGCAAAATCTGCCACGGCACGGCAACCTCGGTTGGGTCAACATCCAATGTGCCGGTTGGGATCAGAATGGTCATAAGGGATATACCTTGCAAATGATTGATACGGGTTTCATAGGCTGTGATCTGTTATTTAGCCTCTCTTTTGAAAAACAGATAATAAACACTCGGCACAAAGAACAGTGACATTACCGACGATAATAACAATCCGCCGATCATCAGAGTTGCCATTGGTTCAAACAATGCCCCACCCGAAAGTGCCATGGGAACCAACCCCAGGATTGTGGTCAACGAGGTCAATATAATCGGCGTCACCCTCTTGCACGAAGCGTTCACAATTGCATCAAACAATGCTGCGGTTTTGCGTTCAATATCGATCTGATCAATAAGCACAATCGCGTTATTGATGATAATGCCCATTAAAGAGATTAGCCCCAAAGTGGCAAAGAACGACATAGGTTGCCCTGTGATATATAGGGCCCAAGGCGCCCCTGTCACGATCAGTGGAATAGTCATAAAGGTCAGCCCTACACGCCTGATGGAATTAAACTGGTACATCAAGGCCATCAGCATAATCATCAGGCCAATGGGCAGTCCGGCCATCAGGTCACTGTTGGTGTCACCGCTTTCTTCAATCTCACCGCCAATTTCGATACGGTAACCACCGTCCAGATCTAAGCCATCCAGAACAGGTTGCAAAATAGCCATAACACTTGCCGCATCATGCGTATCACTTTTACCCGAAATGGTAATTTGGCGTTCTTGATTTTCCCGACGCATCTGGGAATATTCAAGTCTTGGCCGGAATGTTGCCACCTGATCCAAGGCAATCAACTGGCCGCCCACAGGCACTGACAAGTTTGCCAAATCCTCTAGTGAATCGCGAAATGTCTCGCCTGCACGCAGCACAATCGGTATCGATTCTGTGCCCTCGCGGTAAGTGGAATAAGACGTGCCGCTAAAATAAGTATTCATCACATCGGAAATTTCTTTTGACGTAATCCCCAGTTCACGGGCTTTATTTTGCGAAACATCAATCACCATTTTCAATGACTTATTACCCCAGTCATTTTCATTTTGAACCAAATCAGGCACAGCATCAAAACCAATTTCAACCGTATTGGCCAATGCCAACAGATGATCCGCACCAGGGCCTTTTATCTTAATCTCAACTATACCAGACTCACCGCCCCCCATCGATAGACGCTTAACCTTAAACCGCGCCGCCGGGTGGTTTTCATACAAATACTGTCTGGCTTTCCGTTGACCCGAATAAGCCGCTTCGGGGCTTACAGTATTGACCACAATAAAGGCACTGGCTTGATTGGTATCCGCAGGGCTTAAGCTTAGATAAAACCGCGGCCCACCATCGCCGACAAAAACAGTGGTGTTCACCACATCTTTGTTTATCTCTTTATTCAACAACCATTTCTCAACCGCTAATGCTTCTTTTTCAGTTTCCGAAATAGCCGTGCCTTTGGGCATATCCAGATAGATAAGATATTCATTGCGCTCACCCACAGGAAATTGTTCTGAGCGCAGCCATCCAAACACATTGCTAGATAAGTATACCGTAAAATAGGCCAGAATTATGATCGGAATACCAAAAGGGACCAACTTACTTATCAACCCTCTGTAAGTCTTCACAAACCGATTTTCTTCAACCTCGCCCTGCTCTTTTCCGGGCTTTAACAAATGCACACAAAGGAATGGCAAAATATAATGCGCGGTCAACCATGATCCAGAAAGCATCAAAGCCACAACCGCCCCCAGCGCAAAAGCAAACTCACCTGCAACACCGTCCAGCATGAACATCGGGGCAAAGGCCGAGATTGTAGTGATGGATGCCACAGCCAACGGCGCGAAAAACTGCCCGCCGGCACCAATGGCCGCATCACGCACAGGCGTGCCTGCCTTGACACGGTTTTGAATATCTTCGACCACAACCAGCCCGTTATCGACCAGCAGCCCAAGTGAAATAATCACAGCGGCGATGGAAATCTGATGCAGATCAATCCCCATCTTTACCATGCCCAAAAGCGCAAACATCAGGGTAAAAGGCACAATACAGACGATGACAAAGGCCACCCGCAACCCTAGAAACACCAGCATCACCAACAAAACAACTGCCAGAGTTTGCAACACATTGACCAATGCCGCATTTATAGATGCGGTTACCGAAGTTTCCTGAAATGTGGAAAACGCATAAGAAATCCCGATAGGTTGGGTCTGTTCAAAGGCCGCAACACGTGCCTTAAGAGCAACGGCAAGCTGTTGAATATCCTCAGTATCAGACATCTCAACTGCCAGTATCAATGCAGGTTCACCACTGAAATATATCGGCTTCTGGCGCGGGGCGATATAGCCTCTGCGCACCGTTAGCAAATCGCGCAACCGCACAAAACCTGAAATCCCGGGGACACTGGTCAACACATCGCCAATCGCCTCAACCGAGGCTAGATCACCATTCGCTTCCATGATCAAATTGGTGCCATCTGAATCCAGCTCACCAGCGGGCAGAATGATATTTTGCGCCTGCAAATCCGCCAAAACCTGATTGATCTGCACGCCAACCGCCGCCAGTTTACGGCTGTCAATTTCCAACCAAATCCGTTCTTCTTGTTCACCGTAGACTGATACCTTTGAAATACCGCCCAGTTTGAACAAATCTTTGCGCAAAGCATAAGCCGTATCTTTCAGTTCCCGATATGAAAACCCATCACCGGTGATCGCAATAGTCGCCATTGATACATCGCCGAAATTCGTATTTACAATCGGGCCGATTGTGCCTTGCGGTAAATCGGTTTCGACAGCGCCCATTTTATTGCGGATGTCTTGAAAAACCTGATCTATTTCTTCTTTTGGTAGCGCTTCGAATATTGTCAGTTCAATCTTCGCATAGCCTGTGGAAATCAGCGTTTTGATGTCTTCAACTTCACCAATTTCGCGGGCGGCCCGTTCAATCGGATCAACAATAAGGTCTTCAATCCGTTCGGGTGACATACCGGGGAATTGCGCGGTAACAATAGCAGAACGGATTGTAATGACTGGATTTTCCTGCTTTGGCAAACCAAAGTAAGTCATCACACCACCAATAAGAAGCCCTATCATTATCAGCAGTGTCAGGCGGCTTTTATCTAGGCCGAAGCGTGTTAAAAATTCCATGATATACGCCTACTCATTGCCCAGAAGAAGTTTAACCTTCTGGCCATCACGCAAAAAAGAAACCCCTGCAGAGGCCACACGTTCACCTGCTTTTAACCCTTCAACAATCAACAAAGAGTTTTCGCGCACACCTGCCACCTTCACCATGCGTACCTGAACCATGCTGGTATCTGGATCATACACATAAACCCCCATAAGCGATGGATCATCCACACGATCTTGTTCTTTCAACTGTCCTTTTTTAATTGCCGCGCTTAGCGGTAATCGGTAGCCTTGGTCATTTTCCACGGCAAATTCCAGTGCAACTTCCACGGCCATCCCCGCCTTGATCAAGGCATCAGTCTGGGTCAGACTGACCACAACAGGAAATGACGATACGGTATCAGCCCGCGACCCCAGTTCACTGACTACGGCATCTAACACGACGTCAGGGTTATCCGCCAAACGGATATGCGCACGCTTGCCAACGGCCAGCATGTTCACCACGTCATAATTCACCGAAAAAGAGACCTCAAACGCTTCTGTGGCGTAGACAGTTGCAATCAAGGAAGCCACTCCGATAGTTGCAAACGATTCCACCTCAAGCGAGTTAACGATGCCATCATATGGGGCACGTAGCACGGTTTTAGTCAAATCCTCTTCGGCCTTGGCCAAAGTTTTCTCAGCCTGTACTAGCTGTGCCGCTGTGGTTTCCGCTTGGGTACGCGCATTATCAACCGCCACCCGGGTCACAGCACCTTTCGCTAGCAATTTTGTTTGTCTGTCAAAACTATCCGCAGCATT
>CAXMSA010000006.1:15297-57983 GCA_964195605.1 uncultured Amylibacter sp. | reverse complement strand
CAGAAAGAAACAACCGACATAGTCAGCTTGCGAAAAATGCGTGAGAAACGATCACACTAATGCCCTTTAAGCCAATTTTTCGCTCTTGTAAGAACAGATTATCTGGTCTACAAGCGCGGCTTAGAATTCTGCAAGACTGCATGTGTCATGAACGAACAAACATGACCGGGCAGGCCGGCAATAGGAGCCAGAGATGAAAAAAGAACTGCACCCAGATTACCACACGATCACCGTTCAAATGACAGACGGCTCAACTTATGAGACCCGCTCTACATACGGCAAAGAAGGTTCTACACTTGTGCTAGACATCGACCCGTCAGCCCACCCTGCATGGACTGGTGGCAACCAGCGCTTGATGGATGCCGGTGGCCGTGTTTCCAAGTTTAAAAAGAAATACGAAGGTTTGGGGTTTTAAGAACCACTACCATTTTGAATTTAAGAAAGCCGTTCCTTTGGGGCGGCTTTTTTGGTTTCTAAAACTTTCAGATGTTTCCAAATCACAAACAATATTGTAATCAAACCATCAATGACGCATAGTCGCGACAATGTCCTTACTAATTGGGCGGTGGGGTTTTGAATGGCACATATTATTGTTTTCGGAAACGAAAAAGGCGGATCGGGCAAATCCACTACAGCAATGCATGTTTTAACAGCTCTTTTGCGGTCTGGAAAGACTGTGGGAGCGCTAGATTTGGATCTGCGCCAAAAGACCCTGACCCGCTATATCCAGAACCGCATCCTTTATATCGAGCGCACGGGCACCCGCTTACCGTTCCCTGAAACTGCAGTGCTGAAAAAGCCCAGTGAGTTGGAGATGGAACCGGGATTCAATGCAACTTTGAGCGCATTTCAAGATGGTATTGCACAACTGGATCAGACTAATGAATTTATCGTCGCCGACTGCCCAGGCAACTACACCCAGTTAAGCGAGCTGACCCACGCGATGGCCGACACGCTGGTGACACCGATGAACGACAGTTTTGTTGATTTTGATTTGCTGGCACGTGTGGATGGCCAAACCAACAAGGTGATCGGGCCGTCAATTTATTCTGAGATGGTCTGGAAAGCGCGCAAAGCACGCGCTGAAACCGGATCACGTCCGATGAACTGGTTTGTGACCCGCAATCGCATGCATGCCCTAGCGATGAAAAACAAACGCCGTGTGGGGGATGCGCTGGAAGATCTAGCGCGGCGGATTGGATTTAAATTGATCCCTGGGTTTTCTGACCGGGTGATCTTTAAAGAGCTGTTCCCTAATGGGCTGACCTTATTGGATTTGCCCGAAATCACCGATGAACCGATGAGCATGTCCAATATCGCAGCGCGCCAAGAAGTGCGTGATCTGGTCAACGCGCTAAAATTACCTGGTGTTGAAATCGGCTTTTAAGCTGAAGCCGCCAGATGTGTCTTGAATTCCGCTTGCAGGTAATCACTTTTATTAGGGCCGTTTAGAACCTTAACAAGCGCACCTTGCCCATCAAACAACAGCAGCGTCACATGCGGTACAAAATATTTATTGGCGAACGAGCTACCTTCCTTACTGCGGATATTCGCCACCAGATATTCAAAATCACCTTGATTGAAATGACTTAATGCGTCACGGGCTTCACGCTGCAATGCAAGACATACAGGGCATTGGGGATCATGGATTTGTACAATGGCAGGGGTGCCATTGCCGATTTTATCCAAATCATGTTCCGCGATTGTCGCCTGCACTTTCGTCACAGCAAAATATCCACCGCCTGCAAGTGCAACAGTTGCAATCGCACCATTACGCAACCGCATTAAGAATTTCCGGCGGTCCGTCTTTAGCGTTGGCTTTTTAACATTAATCGACGTTCCTGTGATTTTTGCTCGCGATTTTTTCCGTTTCTTTTTCATAATAAATCAGTTTTCTAACTTTGTTATCTGGTCAACTGATAAAATCAGTAAGGAGGTTACAAGCATAAGAATACGTGGCCCTAAACCAGAACAAAAGTAACGAAAGATCAAAATAAAGTGATGCGGCCTTAGGGCTTAACTACCCGGAGGTACCGTTACACACGTCTGACTGCGCGCCCGCAAACGCGAACATGTTTTATTTGCATCCGCTTGTGACAAATCAATAAACCGCGCACGATAAAGCCGCGCACCATTGACCTTTACAGATGAAATTCTGCGCACAGCGCCATCCAGCGGCCCCAGATTGCTAAGGGCAGTTTTCAACAGGGCCTTTTCCGCCTCAAATTTTGATCCAAACGCACCCAGTTGAACCGACCATACCCGCCCTGAGGTTGATTTACGCGAAACTACGCGCGGTTCACTTGAAAACGGCTCAGGCGGGCTTGTAGGTGTCACCACTGCGACCGGAACAACATCTGTCACACGTATCGGGGGTTTCGTGGTTTGCGGCAGGGCTGCCGGCGTTTCTTGCACCACGGCTTGTACAATCGCGCGCTCTACTTCGGCCGTATTTACGACAGGCACTTGAAAACGCGTCGCACGCATCTTTGGTATCGGGCTTTTACGCACAGCACCATTAACAGCAACTTTGATGGCTTTAGGTTGCACCGCTGCTGGCGGGGCAATTTTGCTGGGCTTACGTTCTGCCAGACGCGTGTTAACACGCCCAAAACCCATATCCAACAACTGTGCCACACGTGCATTGCGCGATGCGGATGTTCTACCGCCAAAGACAGTTGCAATCACACGTTTGTTACCGCGATGTGCCGACGCCACCAGGTTAAAACCCGCAGCATTTGTATAGCCGGTTTTAATACCATCTGCGCCGCGATAACTGCCCAGCAATTTACGGTTGGTATTGTAGACTTGGCGCACACCGGCATTTGTGGTTTTGCGCGAAAACAAATTGTAATATTGTGGATAATCGTAAAACAGGCGGCGACCCAGCAAGGTCATTTCACGCGCTGTAGACAGATGGCCCGAACGCGTCAGACCGTGTGCGTTTTTAAAAGTTGACTGTTTCATGCCCAAACGGCGTGCTGTTGATGTCATACGCCGGGCGAAAGCGGCTTCACTACCTGATATGGCCTCACCCAATGCTGTGGCTGCATCATTGGCAGATTTCACCGCAGCCCCACGTATAAGATAGCGCAAGGCAATGCGTTGGCCTGCGCGCAGACCCAGTTTGGAAGGCTGCTCATTCGCTGCTTTTTTGGAAATACGCACTTTAGTATCCAGGCTAATCTCTCCGCGTTCAACCGCTTGAAACACCACATAAAGCGTCATCATTTTTGTCAGGCTGGCCGGATGCAAGCGTGTATCAGCATTGCGGGAATGTAAAATCTGGCCTGTTCGGGCATCCATAACTACAGCGGCATAGGGCGCTGCATTTGCACCATAACCAATGAACACGCCCAAAAATATGGACACGACCACCGTCATTAACCAGTGATTTACCTGCCTTAGCATCGGTTGCTCCGATATCTGCTCATTACTGCCTCATCCGCTTTTCGCGGTTATTATTACGTTAAGGGTAACATAGCCCCTTTGTTCATAAAATATTTATTTTTCAAAACCTTAAATGTTGCTTTTCCAGCAACATAAAGACGCTGTTCCGCATAAAATTACCATCTTACCACTACACCTAGTGGGTATCGTAAAAAACAGCACAAGTGACTTGCCCCAAAAATGCCTTATTTCACTGCATTACGCCCTTTTTCTTTTTGAAATCACGATATATCCTGTCGTGAACCAAGTTTACAATGCAGGCTTACATGACCATAGAAATTACAACGTCCCACCAAGATAACCCGGATGAGGATACCAATGTTGTCACCAAGACAAAGCCAAAAACGGCCAAGCCACCGTTGTATAAGGTTATGCTTTTGAATGACGATTACACGCCAATGGAATTTGTCGTACATGTGCTGGAACGGTTCTTTGCAATCAATCATCAAAGCTCGATTGAAATAATGATGACAGTACATAAAAAAGGGGCTGCCGTTGTCGGAGTGTTTTCCCATGACATTGCAGAAACCAAAGTAACCCAAGTAATGGATTTGGCGCGCAAACATGAACACCCGCTGCAATGCACCATGGAAAAAGAATAGTATGATTGTGTAATGACCCAAACTTCTCGACTCGATAAACTGCTAAACACCCATAGCGAGCTGCCACAACGCGGCCCGATTTTAGTGCTCCGTGCAACCCACAATCATACTTATAGCGGACTTGATCGGGCTGAATTGCACTCAATGCAAAGCTTTAAACCCAGTTACGACAAGTTAATAAATGCAGGCCTTACCCCGGCTGAATGTCTACCTGAGACGGCCACTTTAGCCATTGTAGAGTTATCCCGCTCAAAGCCAGAGAACCTTGCCAATATCGCAAAAGCATTTGGCGTGCTTGAAACAGGTGCTACGCTTTATATTGATGGTGCAAAAACCGATGGCATCGACAGTGTTATGAAGGCAGTCAAAAAGCTTGCGCCGATTGAGGGCAGTTATTCAAAGGCGCATGGCAAAACAATATGGCTGATCAAAACCAACGATGACAACCCATTCCAAAACTGGTTGAGCCTGACTGACATGGCTAAAAATAACGATGGATTTTGGACTGTTCCCGGGGTTTTCAGCGCAGATGGCATTGATCCTGCCAGCGCGTTATTGTGTCAACATATTACCGTGCCGTTAAAGGGTAATGGGGCTGATTTGGGGGCGGGCTGGGGCTATCTTAGCCAACACGCTTTGCAGACCTATCCTGATGTTAAGACCCTTGATCTATTTGAAGCGGAGCAGGTTAGCCTTGAATGCGCCCGAAAAAATATTGTTGATACGCGGGCACGGTTTCACTGGCAAGATGTGTTGTCCATGCCGGAAAAAGCGGTTTACGATTTCATCGTGATGAACCCGCCGTTTCATGTATCACGCAAAGCCGACCCTTCTATTGGGCGCGATTTTATCATAAAAGCCGCCAAATTACTGTCCCCGAAAGGTCGGCTTTGGATGGTGGCAAATAAACAACTGGCTTATGAAGCCACTCTGGATGCCTGTTTCAATACCTGGTCTTATGCCGTACAAACAAACCAGTACAAAATCATCCATGCACGGCGGCCCAAATAGCCAACTGGCACTAGTGCCTGATTTCACCTAAATTACAGTAACAGAATCATCAGGGCCCATCGCTTTATGTCTTTTTCAATCAAGGGTAAAACCGCCATTATCACCGGAGCTGCCAACGGAATAGGGCTGGCTATTGCGCAGCATTTCATTGAACAGGGTGCCAATGTCATGCTGGCAGATATGGATGAAGACAAGCTTTGTGCAGAACGCGATGCCATAGGCGTGGATCAGGCGCAGTGTTTTGGCGGTGATTTGCGTAAAAGGCTGACCATTGCAAATCTGCAATCCGCAACAATAGATGCTTTTGACCGTATTGATATATTGGTTAACGCCAGCCGTCAGGTACTGCCGTCCAATCCGCTGGATGCAAAGGAAGATAGCTTTGAAGTTTTATTCCAGCAAAATGTACTCGCGAATTTACGTCTGACACAATCCGTGGCCAAGCTGATGATCGGGCAAGCCAAAGACGCAAGTGACAATACGGCACACAGTATCGGGGCCGTGGTGAACTTAAGTTCCATCGCGTCTGACCGCACCCACCCTGACCTGCTAGCTTATTCGGTCAGCTGTGCTGCATTGAATCAAATGACACGATCACTGGCGGTCAGCCTGGCCCAAGACCGCATTCGTGTGAACGCTATCGCAATCGGCTCTGTCATGTCTGCAAACCTGCAAAACATTTTGCAACATGATGATACATTGCGCGATGAAATAACCCGAGTTACCCCAATGGGGCGCATTGCCGAAGCCCGTGAGGTTGCTGAAATTGCACAATTTTTAGCAGCGGAAAGTGCCAGTTTTGTAACCGGGCAAATCCTGAATGTTGACGGTGGCCGAACACTGATTGACCCGTTAAAAACTGCTGCACATTAAAAAAGCCCCTGCATAAGCAGAGGCTTTATTTTCAGTAAAGGCAAAGCCTGTAAACTGGGATTACTCTTTTTCGCTGCCGTCTTTTGGCAGGTTAAATAAGCTATCCGCATCAATCACAGGCTCTTCTTCTTTCGACTCATCACTTAAAGTGAAATTCTCAAACGCACTAAGCGCACCTGGTACTTTAGGCTCATCGGGCATGTGCAAGGACTGCTCAGTAGACAGAAGCTTCATGCGTTCCTCTTCGTTCAGCACGACACCGTCTTTGGCAGCTTTCTTGGCAGCTTTTTGTACGGCTGCGTCCAGTTCAAGCTGTTTACACAGCCCCAAAGCCACCGGATCAATCGGTTGAATGTTAGCGATATTCCAGTGTGTGCGTTCACGCAAAGCCTGAATAGTCGGTTTGGTTGTACCAACCAGTTTCGAAATTTGACCATCGGTCAATTCAGGATGAAACTTCACCAGCCACAAAATAGCCGCCGGGCGGTCTTGGCGTTTTGACAGTGGTGTGTAACGCGGCCCACGGCGTTTTTGCTCACCTTCGGCAGCAGCGTAATACATCAGCTCCAACTTGTGGATCGGCTTGTCTTCGCCTTTTTTAATCTCTTCGCGGGTCAGCTGATTATTGGCAATCGGGTCAAACCCTTTAATGCCTTGTGCCACTTCGCCATCCGCAATGCCGTTAACTTCCAGCTCGTGCAGACCACAAAAATCAGATATCTGTTTGAAACTTAAAGTCGTGTTATCAACCAGCCAAACAGCGGTCGCTTTTGCCATAATCGGTAGTGCCATTTTGCGTTCCTTTCGCATACAACTTGCCCGTGCCGAGAATCGGGTACCAGCCGCTTTGGCCAGTGAATTTTCCGTTTCAAGAGGGGAATTCAATGCCTATATAGAGGTGAATCACCAAAAGGAAAAGCATTAATGTTGCGAACGGTTTTAGCCTTGCTTCTTATGACATTGCCAGCACAGGCTGAGGGCGAACGCGCCGGTGATTTTGATTACTATGTCATGTCACTGTCATGGACGCCCACCTGGTGCAATTTGACTGGCGACGCACGCCATTCACCGCAATGCAAATCCGGGCGCGGCTTTGGCTTCACCCTACACGGGCTTTGGCCGCAATACGCAGATGGCGGCTATCCCAGCCTTTGCCGAACAACCACGCGCAACCCGTCACGGATGATGTCTGACGGCATGGCCGATATCATGGGCACCAGCGGCTTGGCTTGGCACCAGTGGAAAAAACACGGGCGCTGCGCGGGGATGCCTGCGGCGGATTACTACGCGCTTGCACGCAAAGCCTACGCCAGCGTGAATCGCCCCACAGTTTTCCGCAAACTGAAACGCGACATAAAGCTGCCCGCATCCGTGGTTGAAGAAGCCTTTATCGAGGCCAACCCGACACTGCTACAAAACCAGATCACCATCACTTGCCAGTCCCATAAAATCCAAGAGGTGCGTATTTGCCTGAGCAAGGATTTGAAGCTGATGAAATGCGGGTATGATGTGGCGCGCGATTGTACGCTACGGGATGCAGCTATGGGGAAGATGCGTTAAACTGTTAAGGCTTAGTCTGCAGCACAATCTTGCCCATATGCGCCCCGGCTTCCATACGCGTGTGCGCCGCAGCTGCATCACCCAAATCAAACACCTGATCCATCACCGGGGCCAGACGGCCCGCTTCAATCAGGGGCCAGACATTGGTGCGTAGATCATCCGCAATCCGGGCCTTTTGCAGCGTGGTTTGCGGGCGCAGAAACGACCCGGTCAAGGTCAGTTCTTTAGCCATCACTTCGATCAGGCTTACAGTCACTTTTGGCCCTTGCAGGAACGCGATATTAACCAGTCGCCCGCCGCGCCCCAAAGCCTTGAGGTTGCGCGCGGTATAATCGCCGCCGACCATATCAAGAACCACGTCAACACCATGCCCGTCCGTAGCGTTTAAAGCGGCCTTTACGAAGTCATCTTCGCGGTAGTTCACAGCTATATCTGCGCCTATTTCCAGACACTTAGCATATTTTATATCTGATCCCACAGTGGCAACAACTCGCGCGCCAAACAGCTTTGCCAACATGATCGCAGTGGTGCCGATACCGCTGGTACCGCCGTGGATCAACAGGGTTTCGCCCGCTTGCAATTTCGCTTTGATAAAAAGGTTAAACCAGACCGTGAAAAAGGTTTCCGGCAAGGCAGCGGCAGCGGCCATATCCATGCCTTTTGGTACCGGCAATACATGCCCCGTGTGGGTCAGCGCATAACTTGCATACCCGCCCCCCGGCAACAGCGCACAAACCGCGTCACCAACATTCCATTTTGTAACACCTGCACCGACAGCGGCGATCACGCCAGCACTTTCCAACCCCAACAGATCAGAGGCCCCTTTGGGCGGGTTATAAAGCCCTGCGCGTTGCAAACAATCCGGACGGTTAACCCCTGCGTAATGGTTTTCGATTAAGACTTGGTTATAGCCGATTTTTGGAATGTCGCGTTTTGAAACGGCTAAAACCTCTGGGCCGCCATGCTTTGAAATTTCAACAACGCGCATCATTATGCGACCTCTTGCTGGCTGAGCCTTGAATGCGAATAATCCCAGTAAATTTCACGTGCCCGCATGGTGACAGGGCACACCGGCATGGTGCGGTCTTCGTATTTGGCAACGGGCATAACCTTGGCGATATTACCAGTACAGAAAATCTCATCCGCATGGGCAAAATCATCCAGCGTCATGGTGGTTTCAGTGACTTTCACCCCATCAACTCGCAGCAGTTTTATCACCCTTTGACGGTTCAGACCGTTCAGGAATGTACCGTTGGGGATGGGGGTAAACACTTCGCCGTCACGCACCGCAAAAACGTTGGTCGAGGCGGTTTCCGCGACGTTGCCGTCAATATCCAATGACAGCGCATTGTTGAAACCACGTTTGCGCGCATCAGCCATGATGCGACCATTGTTGGCGTAAAGCGAGCCGGCTTTGGCCTCAGTCATCGCCATGTCTTGGCGCGGGCGGCAATAGGGCGAAGTGGTCAGGGCGAATGTGCCGATTTTGGGCATGGGCAATTCTTCGATACAGATCGAAAAGCCAGTGCTTGCAGGATCAACGTCGATAATGCCGGATGTGCCTTCCTTCGACCACATCATCGGGCGGATATAAAGTTCTGCGTCTGGTGCGAACATTTTACATCCCTCTTCGCACAGGCCAAAAACCGTGTCCGCATCGACAGGTGAGGTCATGCCCATGACTTCAGCCGAGCGGATGATACGTTTACTGTTCAGATCCAAATCGGGGCGCACCCCTTCAAATTGGCGCGCACCATCAAAGACCTGGCTACCCAGCCAAGCGGCGTGGTCAGCAGCACCGATGATCGGCGCGTTGCCTTCATGCCACTTACCTTCATAATAGGTGACTATTTTTCCGCCTAAGCCCATATCAGAATCCTTTTGAATTTATTTTGGGTAGCTTTATTTCGTGCAGCACTCAAGTCCCAAGCGCGTTATCCCATAAAATAAACAGAATATTACCGAAGCGGTATAATCGGCTTTTGAACTGCGATAGTTTTCGCAAAATGACGCAATTTATGAAGCTTTGGTTTTGCCGGGCAGATCATCAGGCGCGTGATTCGCAGGCTTGTGAATATCAGGAAACAGGGCTGCAATACCCTTGGCCAGCGGGTTGTCTTTCAGCTTGGCTTTCACGGTTTCAAACTGCATCACATTATCAATGCGCCTATCCAAAAAAGCCCATGTATCAGCAGCATTCTCGCTGTCATCGCCAAGCCAAAACAGCAGTGTCGATGAATATACCGCAGATAATGTGGCACGTTTGGTGTACCAGTTTATATCTTCAGATGTATCGCCCAGCGCCGTCCATATTTTATCGGTTGTGGCCCAAAGTGCCTGTGCGCCTTCAGCGGCATAAAGCGGCAATGCAAACAGGCTGACACCACGGCGTACCGCCTCTTTTTCATCCGCAACCACTTCAAGGCGCAAGCGTACCGCTTTTGCAATCCTGTCACGAAACCGCATATCTGCCAAATCCGCCACAGCCAAGGCATCCAGCATTTGCGTATCAGCAATACGGTGAAAACCAAGGGCCAAATCAACCGCACCGCGCGGGCAGGCCTGATGGGCAAGCCCCGCGTCAACACCTGCATCATTAATCGCTTTTACCAAGGTGGTCTGGGACCAGCCATCAAAGCAGACGTGTGGCAAAGCTGCTTTTATCAATGCTTTTAAGGTCAATGAAATATGGTCATTTTCGGTTTTCTTAGGCTCGGTCATGTCATCCTTCATAGATTAGGGTCATGATGTATTTGCCTGCATCTTATCCCAATTCCACCCCCTTGTCTGGCTAAAAACAAGGGGTAAGGGTTTGTTCTGAACCCTAGACAAACCTATATACCCCTGCTATATGGCGCATTCCTGCAATTCTGCAAACTCTAACTCTAGAAAGGTGGTGTAACCACATGCAGGTATCAGTACGCGACAACAATGTTGATCAGGCACTTCGTGCCCTCAAGAAGAAATTGCAACGCGAAGGCGTATTTCGTGAAATGAAGCTTCGGCAGCATTACGAAAAGCCAAGCGTTAAACGTGCTCGTGAAAAAGCCGAAGCAATTCGTCGTGCACGCAAACTGGCTCGTAAAAAAGCCCAGCGTGAAGGTCTTTTGTAAGACTTTAAGCGAATATCGGATTTAGGTTTACTAAAACCAATTAAACCCACGCAAGCTTCACGCTTACGGGGGTTTAATTTAATCTGATTTTAGGCCTAGTTTTGGCCTTCGTCCTTTTCGTAATATTTCGTGGTAACCACGCCATCAACCTCACCAAAACGCTTCATCAGTTTAGCCGGAAAATATGTGCTTTTCACAGCTTCAAAACCAGGTAATTTATGTAAGATTGCAATCGTGTTGATCGCACAAGTAGCATCTTTCGCCCGGCCTTGCTCTATGGAAGCGGAAATTGCCATTTCGGCAACTTCCTGAGTAACAAATATTTTTTGTACAACCACGTGATGCGACGACCGCGCATGGAACGATTTGTAAAGCTGTAAAAGCCGTGGGGTTAGACCATAAACCACATCATGCTGCTCTGGTGCTTGTGAATGTTTCCAGCGACCCGCAGGATCATACATGGCGATTTGACTGCCATTGATCAACAATGACGAATGCCCTCCGGCGCCTGTTCGGTTGTTAATCATCGTCATTAACGTCAGCGAAGGCGCTTCTTTACTGACATAGGTATATTGTTCCATATGCGCTTTAGATGCGAACTGGTCTTTTGTGCCATATCCGCAAGCCGTCAAAAAAATCGCCGCGCATAAAAGCACGGCATTCCGCAACATTATCATGAATTTTCCCCAATATACTCGCTAATTACGAATTAAAAATCGCCAAAAATACCAAAATTGCGATGCTTATTGAAGCAACGCGAATAATCCAACGGATGAACCCCTTAAAGGTATCTTCCTGAGCTGCTACATTCATTTCGCCATGTGTGTGATTTGCCATAACATGTTCCTATCTTATATTACCCGCTGTGTATTTCACAATTTCGTGCTTTTGCAAAGGTATGATGTGTTTTTTATCTAACCCGCAGGGGCATCTTCCAAATCCTTTGCCAGTTTAAACCCAATGCGATTTGGCTCTGCTTCATCATCTTGTTTTGTTGCTGCCACCAGCATCACGTTTAATTGGCTTATATGTTGCACCAGTTGCACTTTTGAGCCTTCCGGATCTTCACCGTAAAAGGTCAGAATATCCGGGGCAAAATAGCCCATGCCCTGAATTTTCAGCGTTCCAACTTCACCACCCGTAAAGCCCATGCCGACCTCATGATCGCTGTCCAGTTTTTCTTCGAAATCTTTGATATAAAGCACAATGCGTTCATAGGCCCATTCTGCGGGTGACTTTTGTTCCAGCGGCTTTTTCGTAACCCCAGACGGCATTGGTTGCTGGGGGATCCGCTCACTGTTTTCAGCCGTAACATTAACCATATACGCTTCGGGTAAAGCCGCCGCCTCAATCGCTTCTGCTGTGGTTTTTATCTGTTCACTCATTTTGCCATCTTACTTACTTTGCCAAATCCATACACCATCTTTATCAGCGGTTTTTGTAATCTTATCTGCCAGTAACAAATGGTTCAAATGCGCCATCGCCTCAACCATCGCAAGCCCGTAATTGCTGCCTTCTATTTTGCGTTTGAACAAAAGCGGGAAACAATCTACCGCAGTTCTTGGTTCCGTCAAAAACGTCTCTAGCCGCGCAAGCCCGCCATGATGGTTTTCGATCAGTTGGTTCAATCTTGCAGGCAAGCCCGTAAAGGGCAGTTTGTGACCAGGGAAAACAAAGTGGTCTTCGCGTGCTATACCTGACAAGCGGGAGCAGCTTTCCAACCATTCCGCCAATGGGTCTGCATCGGGTTCGGTAGCATAAACACCTACATTTGATGAAATCCCCGGCAGAATTTGATCCCCCGCAATGACCAGCGGTTCTTCGTTGCACCAAAGTGTGGCATGTGCAGGCGCGTGACCGTTTCCGATATGAACTGTCCAAGTACGATCCCCTATGGTGATCACATCATCTTGGGAAATACGAGTAAAGCCAAGCGGCATTGGATGCACAATATCGGCATAATTAAACGGACCGTTATTAATGCGTTCATCATAAAGCGCCTGATCCATGCCTGTTGATTTATAGAAAGCAGCCAGTTCTTCGGGCCATTCTTTTTGCACATCCAGCACCATCATACGCGAATAAAGCCAGGCGGTTCGTGTTGAAATCAGTTCAACCCCGTGATGTTTTTGAAACCAGCCGACATTGCCGATATGATCAGGGTGGTGATGTGTCATCAGCACTTTTTTCACTGGCTTTGCCTTTAGCGGGCCTGCAAGCAAGGTTTCCCACAGCTTCACCCCGCGTTTCGAATGATAGCCCGTGTCGATAATCACCCATCCGTCACCATCATCCAGCGCGTAAATATTGACATGGTTAAGTGCCATGGGCAGCGGCAAGCGCATCCACAAGATGCCCTTTGCAACCTCTATGGCCGCACCTTCTTCGGGCGGGGTTGCAAACGGAAATTCAATATTTCCAAACAGCTTATTCATCTGGCAGTATCCTTGATTACACTTTGGTCTTTGCATCCAGTCAGACGTCAGTTTATGACAGGCCAACTTATCAAAGGTAACGCGATGATGCGGGGCCGACAACATGGAAATACGTTTTGCAGACACAATGCCTAAGCAATAATCCATCTGAAGTGGATAAAGCGGCTGCCATTTTATCGGCAGGTGGGCTGGTCGCGTTTCCAACCGAGACCGTTTACGGGCTTGGGGCGGATGCGCGCAACGGGCAGGCTGTGGCACAGGTTTATGCGGCAAAAGGTAGGCCCAGCTTTAACCCGCTTATTGTGCATGTGGCAGATTTGGATATGGCGCGACAATATGCAGTGTTTGATGCAGTAGCCTTGCAGATAGCGGCTGCATTTTGGCCCGGGCCATTAAGTCTGGTATTGCCCCTTACGAATGATCACGGCTTGTCTGAACTGGTCACTGCAGGCTTGGATAGCGTTGCTATCCGTATTCCGCAGCACCCAGTGGCGCAGGCATTATTAACCGCATTTGACGGCCCGCTTGCCGCCCCTTCTGCTAATCCATCAGGGCGAATTAGCCCAACGCAAGCGGCGCATGTCACTAGTGATATGAGCGGTAAGATTGATGCGATTCTGGATGGGGGGGCTTGTCGTGTGGGGCTTGAATCGACCATATTAAAAGCTGATGGTTCTGGCGTATCCTTATTGCGTGCAGGTGGCGTGCCTACTGAAGAAATCGAAGTGATTTTAAGGCGGGCTATTGCAAAACCCAGTGACCCTAAAAAACCGCAATCACCCGGGCAGTTACAGTCCCATTATGCACCAAAGGCGCAAGTTCGCCTGAATGTTGGAACGCTTCAAGATGGTGAGGTTTTACTGGGGTTTGGTCCTGATTGTGAAGGTGCCGGTCTGAACCTGTCACCCACAGGTGATCTGGTAGAGGCGGCGGCTAATTTATTTGGTTATCTGCGCAAAATGGATGCCATGGAGAACGGTAACATTGCGGTCAGCCCTATTCCAATAACAGGTTTGGGCCTTGCAATAAATGATCGCCTAAAACGTGCGGCAGCACCCCGAGATTAGGCTGATCCGCCCTCGGCCGATAACAGGCGCGGATCAAAGCCCAAGCTTTCAATCGCCCCGTTCCATTTATCTTCATTATTATCAGAAAAAACCAGTGCCTCATCCGCGTCACAAGTCAGCCAGCCGTTATCGCGGATCTCATCCTCTAACTGTCCCGGCCCCCAGCCCGCATAACCTAGGGCCAGCAAACAGGCATCTGGGCCATTGCCTTGGGATATATCTTCCAGAATGTCCAAAGTGGCGGTCATGCCGAATTCTTCGTTCACTTCCAGCGTTGAATCCTTGGCTATATAGTCTTTTGAATGCAACACAAAACCCCGACCATGTTCCACTGGTCCGCCGAAATGCACTTCAATCGGGCGCATCGAACTGGCAGGCGTGATATTCAATTGCTCTAGCAGGTCAAAAAATTTCAGGTCAGTCGCGGGTTTATTCACGATCAAGCCCATCGCACCGTCGGCGGAATGGGCGCATATGTATATCAGGGTTTTATCAAACCTTAGGTCACTCATGCCTGGCATCGCGATTAGCAATTTGCCATCCAGATGTGTTAATTCATTTTTCATATCCATAGGTGAAAGATGGGGCAGAAAGCATAGCTGTGCAAGGGATGATCGGCACCAAATACAACTTGGCACCAAAATGTGATTTTAAGTTCATCAATAAAAGTATAAATAGGTTTAGTAACATTAAGGCCTGAATACGATGATGATAAGAACCGCCTTACAGATTGGATGCGCAATTGCTGTGCTGGCAGCACCTGTTGGGGCACAAAATACCTCTGGTCAGATAGGGTTGAAAAATATCGAAGTGCTGAAAGGCTGGCACACTGAAAGCGGTACTTATATGGCGGCGGTTCGTTTTGCACTGGAAGATGGGTGGAAAACTTATTGGCGTGCACCGGGGGCAAATGGCATCCCGCCAAGTTTCAACTGGGAAGGCTCTAAAAATCTTTCCTCGGTTAAATTTCACTGGCCTTCACCTAAGGTCTATACCCAAAACGGCATTCGCACGCTTGGTTATAAAGGTGACTTTGTTTTACCGATTGAAGTTATACCATCTGTCAAAGGTAAACCCATCAGTATTAAGTCGCAAATCGATTACGGGCTTTGCAGTGATGTCTGCATTCCAGCGCGTTCAACCATTGATGCAATCATGGGAAATGGGCCCAAAGAAGAACAGGCATTGATAAAAATTGCCCTTGCCGCCCGGCCCTTGTCGGCTGATGTCGGTGGCGTTCATTCGGCCTTTTGCCAAGTAGAACCGCGCGGAAACGGCATACGCATCACGGCAAACATCATATTCAAAAATACGGCACCTGATATTGATGCCGCCGTGATCGAATTTTCGGCCCCAGATATTTGGATAGAGCAATCAGGTCTGGAACGCGCACAAAAAACAATAACAGCAAAGGCAGAACTAGTGTCTTTCACCGATGCGCCAATGACGATGGATCAAAGCAAATTACGTGTGACACTTATCGGCAATACGCACACAATAGAGATTAGCGGCTGTCCAGTTGCGGGTTAACACGGCTTGCCAAAAACAACAGTACCGCAATTGTTATCAGCATGATGGCAAGCAAGCCGATAAATAAACAGATTAATGTAACCATGATCGGTGCCGTTGATGCCATGTCTGAAAACGGGTCCGGTAGGATTTTTACAATCCACGGTGCGGCAGTTTGTGTGACCGCCAGATAACCAGAACTGGCCCCCAGTAAAATAACGCTAACCAATGCAGCAGATATGAAAAGTCCGCGAAATTTTGCAGGCATTTTATTGGCCCGCAGGATACGCCGTAATGTGGTGAACAAGCGTGATATATCATTTTGCACCACAACCAGTGATGGGACGATCAATAGTACCAGAACCATGCCAAATCCCAAACCATAACATAGGGTGATCACGGTTGGTTTCAGGAATAGTGCCTGACGGGAGGTTTCGAACAACAAGGGCGTCAGGCCAAAAACCGTGGTTAAAGTGGTTAGCAACACAGGGCGCAGGCGATCTGCGGTGGCATCAATAATCGCAGGGAATAGCCCACGTTTTTGCGCGTATTCATCTATCGTTGTCACTAAAACAATCGAGTCGTTAATGATAATCCCGCTCATTCCCAACAGCCCGACAACCGAGAAAATCGACAAAGGTACATCCCATACATAATGACCGTATATCGCACCCACCAGACCAAAGGGGATGATCGACATCACCACGATGGGGCGTGACCAACTTGCAAATATCCAAGTCAGGGTCAGATAAATACCCAGCAAACACAGAATAAAACCCTGAAGCGCATCGCTTAGAAACTCTTGTTCTTGCTCTGCCAACCCTGACAGACGCCATTCAACACCCATGTCGGACGCGATTTTAGGTAGAATTTCAGTGCGCATACTATTAATGATTTCCTCTGCGCGGGCGGTGTTTTCTTCATTGATATCGCCTGATACCGAAACCAACCGAATACCGTTTTCACGGCGCACCGTGGAAAACCCCACCTTGGTTTGCACCGAGACGATATCAGACAAGTTCACATATTCACCCAAAGCACTGCGCATCTGGGTTTTATCCAGAAAATCCGCTGTCAGTTCAGTTTCATTCAAGCGTACTGTGACATCAGATGTACGTCCACCAACCGGAAATGAAGCCGCTGTGATACCGTTCAAACGATCCCGTAATTCGCGGCCGATTGCATCTATAGTAAAACCCAATGCTTGGCCTTGCGCGGTCAGCTCTAAAACCAACTCTTCTTTGTCATAGGCCAGAGTGTCTTCCAGTGATGAGACTTCGGGGAATTTTGACATTTCAGTTTTCAACGCTTCGGCAGCTTGTTTCAGCACCTCCGTATTGGCCCCAAAAAACTGCACATCCAGCGCATCGCCACCCGGGCCTGAACGCCATCGGCGAAAACTGATAGTTTCCAGCTGCGCGTGGTTACGCACGGTTTGTTTGACGCTGCTTAAAAAAACATACGATGTATAGGGACGAAAATCCGCATCTATCAGTTCCACCGCTATTGAACCCAGCAAATCTTTATCTTTTGTATCAGTTCCAGACAGCCCGCGCCCGGTATTCCCACCAACCTCGGCCATTACATAGGTCACGGGGTTAACGCCGTATTTATCTTCATATTCCTGCGCGGTCACCTGAACTGTGCGTTGCAATTCACGCACCATTTCCAATGTGTCCCTACGATCTGCCCCGGGCAACATCGCAATATTAGCAGAGATTGAGCCACGTTCAGGCGCATTAAAGAACCGCCATTTCACATCTCCATTAAAGAAAAGAGCCACTTGTGTGGCCAGCAACAGGCCGACCAAAGCCAGCACCGGGTAACGGAAAACCAGCACCCAATGCATGAAAGATTTGAACACCGTGTTGCGGAACTTCTTGAAGCCGTGGTTAAACCACTTGCTGGGCAAATCGTACCATTTATCAGCTTCTTGCCCGATAGAATGGCTCATGTGATTTGGCAAAATTATGAAACATTCGATAAGAGACGCGAGCAAAACAATGATCACGGTCAAGGGGATATCAATGATCAATGTGCCAAAATGGCCACCAACAAAAGTCAGGCTCCAAAACGCCAAAACGGTTGTTACTGTGGCGGCAAATACCGGTGGGGCCATGCGGCGCGCGGCATTTTCGGATGCGCTCACAGCATCTTCGCCCAGTATGCGCGCACGAAAATCCGCGTGTTCCCCGACCACAATCGCATCATCCACCACGATACCAAGGCAGATAATCAGGCCGAACAGTGATACCATATTGATGGTCAGGCCCACCATATACATGATTGCAATGGCAGCCAACATCGCGGCTGGAATGCCTGCAGCGACCCAAAACGCTGTGCGGGCGTTCAGGAATAAGAACAGCAGCATCACAACTAAAGCAAGACCCATGATACCGTTATCCAGCAAGATACCAAGACGATCAGAAATGGCTTGTGCGCGGGTGCGGATCAAGTCGATTGAGACACCTTCAGGTAAGGTCAGCTGCATCGCGTCAGCCACCCGTTGTACGGTTGCCTGCATCTGAATTGCATCACCCTGATCGGCACGATCAACGCGGATAGAAACTGCGGGTTGAGTACCGACAAAATACGCCCGTTCGCTGTCTGCACCCAAAGCCTGAACCAAAGCCACATCCGAAATATGCAGTTTTGAGCCGTCAGGGTTCGATTTCACCACAATAGACTGAATATCTTCCGCCGTGCGTTTTTCCACCCCGCTTTTCAACAGCGCCAGACCACCTGACACATCACCCGCAGGGTCTGTATTGACCTCGGCCGCAATCGCATCTGCGATTTGGCGCAAGCTTACATCATGCTGGATCAGAGAAAGTTCAGGTGCCGATATCACAATTTCCGGTGCAGAAACCCCGCGAATGGTTGTGCGCGTCACCCCTTCGCGAAATAAACGCGCAGTGAACTCATCCGCAAAACGCCCCAGCTGTTCAGGCGAAACCGGCCCAGTGATCACTACATCTGTCACCCGGTCACGCCATGCACCACGGCGCACCACCGGGTCATCTATGCCCTCTGGCAGATCAGTCACACTGTCAACGGCAGCATTCACATCATCATCAGCCCGCGCCATATCCCAATCAGGTTCAAACTCAAGAAAGATCGTTGCACGGCCTTCACTTGTATTGGACGAGCTGCTTTCAATGCCCTCAATGGCTAGAAAAACAGGTTCAAGCAAGGCCACAACCCCGTCGTCAATTTCCACCGGCCCGGCACCGTCCCATATGACCGTGACCGTGACGTTGTTGACAATCACATCAGGGAAAAACTGCGAACGGATTTGGGTAGAGGCAGCAAAGCCCAGTACCAGCATAATGACCAGCAACAAATTTGCCGCCGTTCCGTGACGGGTGAAATACGACAGGGCACCATGTGCCGTTTTTGGAAGTTGCCGCATCGCCATATTTTAATCGCCCGCCGATTTCGCAGGAAACAACGCACCGTCAGCACGGCGGGGTTCTACTTTGATGCCTGCACCCAATTGCGGGGCGCGTTCAAGGACAACCTCAAGGCCTGATAGATCCCCAATTGCAATTATGACCTGATCACCTTGTTTGCGCAGAACCATTACGTTAAACGCCTTCAGCCGATCATTTTCACCCAAGACCAAAACCTCACCTGTTGCGGAAACCGCAGTTGCCGGTAAAACAGCAACATTATCAAGTCTGGGTTCTTCCAATCGCACCGAAACAAAGTCGCCGGGGCGCGCGGTTGCTATTTCACCCGCATTCAAAAGGGCATATAGTTCACGACCGGTCTGACCTTCGCCAACTGCGGCACTGACACGATCAATGGTTGCAAATATTTCCTTATCAATACCACCAAAACGCACAATCACTTTGGCCTGCCCAATAGCCTGCCCATTTTGCGTCATGTGATTAAACTCAACATTTGAAATACGAAACGCCACTTCCAGTGCATTGGGGTCAATTAATCTTGCCAGACGTTCGCCTGCATTAACCAACGCGCCCAGATCACCCGTGACATCACTTAAGACACCATCAAACTTGGCCAAAACCGCAGTTTCAGCCAACACTCGCGCGGCCTCGTTATAATTGATATAGCTGCGTGACAGGGCAATATTCGCACGATTAATCCGTGCCTTTGCATTGGCCAGTGCTTGCCGTTTCACCAACGATGCCTGTTGCGCCGCAGAAGCTGCAAGGGCAGCGGTTTCCAATGCGGTTTCTGTCCCCACACCACGTTCACGCAAGGATGTCTGGCGTTTTAAAACCTGTTGACGCAATGCTTGTTGGTGCTTGGCCGCCTCTAGCTCATCACCCGCCAGCCCGAAAGCTTCTTTTGCCTCTGACACCTCTGCTTTGGCTTCCTCTAGTGCTGCCTCTGACAGTTGTGAATTTGCAGATGCGGTGGCTGGGTCGGTTTGAAACAGCAAATCGCCCTTATGTACAACGCCGCCCTCACGAAAGCTTTTTGACATTTGCACCAAGGCCCCGTTTGATGCCGCGCGCAATTCCAATGTACGTCCACTGATCACCTCACCGAAAGTTTCAATAATCGGGGTGGCTGTGATCGGGGTAACCATTGCCACATTCACCGCAAAGATACGTTCCCGCACACTGCTGCCATGACCATTACCTGTATCGCCTTCTTTTAATGAAGAGATCACAACCGTAACCGCACTTAATAATAGTGCTGCAGTAAGAACGGCAAGGAACAGACCAAATAGGCCGCGTATCATAAATCTCATTCTATCCCCGGCATGATTTGGTCAGGACTTCATTAAGTTATACACATTTAAGCGTATATTTCGTCGGTGTTCGACAAATAATTTATTTATCACCCACCATATTGTGCAAAATAATAAGAAAGAATGCGCTTTGTTGTCGGGACCAAATCGAACTTATCCAATTGGCCTTGATGAATGAACGCAAACCCCGCCCCTCGTTTAGGGCAATTTCAGACGGCTTAATCACGCGGTCCAGCATATAAACATAGTGGTGTGCCCCTTCGCCTGTCCCTGAAAAAACCCTGGCTAACGGTTGCATTTCACTTTCTAGCGCAACAATCCCTGTTTCTTCATGAAGTTCGCGTACCGCAGCGTGCACAATGGTTTCACCTGGCTCAACTGCCCCTGCAAAGTACCCCCATTTTCCATGCGCAAAAACATGGTCAAAATCATCTCGGAAATGGATAGAGATGCGCCCATAACGGTCTTTCAGCAAAACCGCGGCTGCCATAAACTTATAGTCTTCTTGCCACGGATCAACCGTGTGGAATGCATCCATCACTATTTACGTTTCTTATGTTCTTCAAGACGCGGCAACATCTCAATAAAGTTGCACGGCATGTGCCGGTAATCCAGTTGGTGTTGCAAAATTTCATCCCAGCCATCTTTGCAGGCTCCGGGGCTACCAGGCAAAGCAAACATATAAGTGCCATGGGCAACACCTGCACAAGCGCGCGATTGCACCGCAGAGGTGCCGATCTTTTTGATTGAAACGATGGTGAACAGGGTCGAAAAAGCATCTATCTGTTTTTCGTAAACATCACGGTGCGCTTCCACCGTAACATCGCGGCCGGTCAAGCCCGTGCCACCTGTTGAAATCACCACATCGACCGCTTCATCCTTGCACCAGCTACGCAGTTGATCCGCGACCTGATCGCGTTCATCCTGGATAATCTTGCGATCAGCCAGAATATGTCCTGCGGCCTCAAGACGCCCAACCAAAATATCACCCGAACGATCATCTTCCAGTTTGCGGGTGTCCGATACGGTCAACACGGCAATACGCGCTGGTATAAATTCGCGGGGTTCAGCCATTATTTATTCCTTCAGGTGGGCCTGAATTGACAACAGGTCAGCCCAAGCATCAGCTTTTTTCAATCCATCACGCAGCAAAGCTGCTGGGTGGAACATTGGCATCACTGGGCGATCAAAGGCAGATGTCCAATTGCCGCGCAGGCGCGTTATCCCCTTGCGTCCCATAACCGCCTGACAGGCAGTGTTACCCATCAGCACGATCACATCCGGATTAACCAACGTAATGTGACGTTGTAGGAACGGTAGCATCATGGCAATTTCCGCAGACTCTGGGTCACGGTTCTGCGGTGGGCGCCACGGCATCACATTGGTGATATATAGCGCGTCTTGCGCAGTAGCACCTGTACGAACCATGCCGATTGCGGCGAACATCTTATCCAGCAACTGACCCGCAGCCCCCACGAACGGCAAGCCTTGCACATCCTCGTCACGCCCTGGCGCTTCACCGATGATCATCACCCGTGCATTTGGGTTACCATCCGAAAACACCAGATTTTTTGCACCTTTTTTCAGCGCACAATGATCAAACACCGCCATTGCATCACGCAGGGCCACCAGATCATCACAACGCGCTGCCATGATACCTGCAATATCAACAGCACTGTCCTGAACCGGAATAACCGATGGCATCGCACTGACCGGGCCAATGTTGGATGTTGGCCCCAGTTTCAGTTTTTGCGGCTTCACATCATAACGGTTAATCGGTGTCTCGCTGATACACTCATCCACACCCAACTCTATCTGCCACTCAAGGGCGGCTTTGGCAGCCATATAATCAAGGTCGGGTGTCATAGATTAGGTTCCAGATTCCCTACCAGAATAGAAACTCTGGCACGCGGCGTAAATCCCTTGTTTTAGCGCCCGACCCATCTTATAAACGGCAAAATCATAGACGAGGGCCTTCATGGGAATTTCGGTGCGCCACCTTTTAGGGATAGAACAGCTTTCCCCTGCCGATATTACAACCATTCTTGATCTGGCTGAAAGCTACGTTGATCTGAACCGCCAAGCAAATAAACATTCCAATGTGCTAGCGGGCCTTACACAAATTAACATGTTCTTTGAAAATTCCACCCGCACGCTGGCCAGTTTTGAGCTGGCTGGCAAACGGCTGGGTGCCGATGTGATGAACATGGCTTTAGGGGCGTCATCGATTAAAAAGGGCGAAACTTTAGTTGATACCGCCCTGACCTTGAACGCGATGAACCCCGACCTTCTGGTCATGCGCCACCCGCAATCAGGCGCGGTTGACCTATTGTCGGAAAAAGTAAACTGCGCGGTACTGAACGCAGGTGATGGCCGCCACGAACACCCGACACAAGCCCTGCTCGATGCACTGACTATACGGCGCGCCAAAGGGCGGCTGCACCGTTTGTCTGTGGCGATTTGCGGTGATATTGCCCATAGTCGTGTAGCGCGTTCCAATATTTTTCTTCTGAACAAAATGGAAAGCCGTATCCGGCTGATCGCCCCGCAAACCTTGCTGCCATCCGGTATTGATAAGTTCGGGGTCGAGGTGTTTCACGATATGAACGAAGGCCTTAAGGGCGTCGATGTGGTGATGATGCTGCGGCTGCAACGTGAACGTATGGACGGCGCATTTATCCCAAGCGAGCGCGAATATTACCACCGTTGGGGTCTGGATGTGAAAAAACTGGCCAACGCCAAGCCGGACGCAATTGTCATGCACCCAGGCCCAATGAACCGTGGCGTTGAAATCGATGGCGAGATTGCCGACGACGTGACCCGGTCAGTTATTCAAGAGCAGGTTGAAATGGGTGTGGCGGTTAGAATGGCGGCAATGCATTTGCTGGCAGATGGGTTGCGGGCGGCAACACAGGGGGATGCAACATGCTGATCCTCACAAACGCCCGTCTAATCGACCCTGAAAATGGCACCGACAAGCTTGGTTCTATCATCATCAAGAATGGAAAAATCTCCGAAGTTATATACGGCGGCAATCCGCATATTCAGGCCGAGGTAATTGATTGCGCGGGCAAATGCCTGGCGCCAGGCATCATTGACATCGGTGTGAAGGTTTGTGAACCGGGCGAGCGGCATAAGGAAAGTTATGCTTCTGCTGGGCGCGCGGCGGCAGCAGGCGGGGTGACTACGATGGTGATCCGCCCCGACACCAAGCCTGCGATCGACAGCCCCGAAACCCTGCACTTTGCTCATAGCCGTGCGATGGAAGATGCCAGCGTGAATGTGCATTTGATGGCCGCGCTCACGGTTGGGCGTAACGGCAAAGAAATGGCTGAGATCGGATTTTTACAAGATGCGGGTGCGGTGGCGTTTTCGGATGCGGATAGTGTCATTGCCGACAATAAAATATTCGGCCGTTGCCTGACTTACGCCAAGGGCCTGAACGCTTTGGTGATGGGGCACATTCAGGATCCAAGCTTAAGCAAAGGCACTGCAGTCACATCCGGGCCTTTTGCCACCAAGCTGGGCTTGCCGGGGGCCTCACCCATGGCCGAGCGTATTCAGCTGGAACGCGATATGGCTTTGGTGGAGATGACAGGTGTGAAATACCACGTCGATCAAATCTCAACCGCCGTGGCCCTGCCGGTTCTGGAACGCGCCAAGGCGGCCGGGTTGAATGTTACCGCTGGGGCGTCAATCCATCACCTGACGCTGAACGAGCTGGATATTGAAGGTTACCGGACTTACTTTAAGGTCAAACCACCTCTGCGCCATGAAACCGACCGTGAGGCAACGGTTCAGGCCGTTGCCAGCGGCTTGATCGATATCATCAGCTCAATGCACACCCCGCAAGACGAAGAAAGCAAACGCCTACCGTTTGAAGAGGCCGCTTCAGGCGCTGTGGGTCTGGAAACCTTGCTGCCTGCCGCGATGCAACTGGTGCACGGGGGTTATATGGATATGCCGACCTTATGGCGGGCGATGTCACTGAACCCTGCAAAACTGCTGGGGCTGTCAGCGGGACGTTTGGCCAAAGGCGCACCTGCTGATCTGGTGCTGTTTGACCCCGACAAGCCGTTTGTGCTGGATCGCACCACGCTGAAATCGAAGTCAAAAAATACGCCGTTTGACGGGCGACGGATGCAAGGTGTCGTGCTACGTAGTTTTGTGGGTGGGCAGGAAGTTTACCAAGCGGGTTAAATTACTTTGACCGCAATATAGGTATCATCCAAACCAGACAGGATATTATCCAAACAACGCTACCAGCTATCGTTAACCCATCACCGAATTTCACCCCAACTGCGATAAATATAAACCCCGCAATAATAAACCCGATCAATCCGATAAGCTGGTATTTATCATCATCCATTATACACCTTCAGCAACCTGCCGTTCGTATTCCTGCGCATCAAACCATCCAAGCGAAGACTTCACTTGTGTTTTTTCATCCAGTTCCCATTCTTCCCAACCGCCAACTTTCACATAATTTTTGGTTTCAGAATGGTGACCTTCTAATGTCCAAATAAAAATCGCATGATCTCCAGATGTTCGCACTTCATCACAAAGAACAACAAGATCGGGGAACTCCGTATAGAACCCTGATACCATTTCCATAATTGTGTCGCGGCCCTTTATAGGGTCTCCTCTGTTTATTATGATCTGCCCGTTTGGTGCATAAAACGATGCAACGGCCTTAGGTGACAATGAACACCATGCCTTGGCGTAATTTTCCGCCATAGTTTTTATCTCGCTTGAATCCCCCATCAATATCCCTCCGTATATTTACAAAAAATCAACGATACGAAGATGCAAACATCATGTCAAATGCTTCGAATTTATGGGTTCTTTTTAATAATTTTAGGTTAAGCTATGAATGTAATAAACTTAGGAGTGATACGGTATGTATCCTGACTTGAACTTATCTTTTGCAACCATCATAGCCGTTGCCAGCTTTGCATACCTTATGGGGTCTATCCCTTTTGGCATGGTGATTGCTAAAGTTATGGGGCTGGGTAATTTGCGCGACATCGGCTCTGGCAATATCGGTGCGACTAATGTTTTGCGCACAGGCAACAAACTGGCGGCATTTTTAACCTTGGTGTTCGACGCAGGCAAAGGCGCAGTTGCAGTCTTACTGGCCAGTTATTTCTTTGGGGGGGCCGCTGCACAAATTGCAGGTCTTTTTGCATTCCTTGGCCACCTTTACCCAGTTTGGCTAAGGTTCAAAGGCGGTAAAGGCGTTGCGGTATTCTTGGGTATTTTACTGGCGATAAACTTTTGGGCAGGCTTGGCAGCTTGCCTGACATGGCTGGCAACCGCACTTGCCCTGCGCATATCCTCGGCCTCGGCATTGGTATCATCCCTACTAGCCCCTGTGTGGTTATACTTGATTGATACTAAATCTGGTGTATTGTTTGTTGTCATAATGACCCTGCTGATATGGGTAAAACATAAGGACAATATAAAACGTATTTTAAAGAGCACTGAGCCCATAATAGGGAAAAGGGGATAATCATGGATTTTATGACCGCAGTTAAATTCTGTTTCAACAATTATTTTACGATACAAGGGCGCGCACAAAGATAACAATATTGGTGGTATGCGTTGTTCACATTTATCATCGCAATGATTGCGACGCTTGTTGATTCTGTAATTGGGATGCCGCTTTTCTATTTGGTCTTTGCTTTGGCAACAATTGCACCGTCCATTTGCGTTGCCATTCGCCGCATGCACGATAAAGATAAAAGCGGTTGGTGGTTACTGATCGGCCTTGTTCCGATTATTGGCGCGCTTTATCTTCTGTATTTATTCGTGACACGTGGCACCGAGGGCGATAACGGTTTCGGCCCAGACCCGCTGGCATAGATCCAAACACCGTGAATTGATGAAAGGCCGCATTTAGCGGCCTTTTTATTCAGTAACTGTATTCCGCATAAACCCGCTTTAAATCGCCACCCCATTCACCGTGGTACTTATCAGTCAGCTCACACGATGGCGACACGCCGGTTTCTACAACTTCTTCCAAAGCATTCAGAAAATGCGTCTCATCAGGGATCATCCCACCTGCGCCGGGACGTGCACGCGCAGCCAGTCCCGCTTTGGAAATCGCCACGGTTTCACGGGCCAGATCAAGCATTGAGATGTTACCGACCTTGGCGGCAATACCGTCCACAGATGCGGCCACACGCAGCGCGTCACGGGTTTCTGCATCCCAATCTTTACACAGATCCCACGCCGCATCCAACGCGGTTTGATCATAGATCAACCCGACCCAATAGGCAGGTAACGCACAAATACGCCGCCACGGGCCGCCATCGGCCCCGCGCATTTCGATGAATTTCTTCAAGCGCGCTTCCGGGAAACATGTGGTCAGATGATCCGCCCAATCTGACATGGTTGGGGTTTCACCCGGCAAGGCGGGCAGTTTTCCATCCATAAAATCGCGGAATGACTGGCCCAGCGCGTTGATGTATTTACCGTCGCGGTAGACAAAATACATCGGCACATCCAACATATATTCGACCCAAGCCTCAAACCCCATGCCGTCTTCAAACACGAACGGCAACATGCCGGTACGGGCAGGATCAAGATCGCGCCAAATCCGTGCGCGCCAGCTTTTGTGACCGTTTTCCTTACCTTCAAAGAAAGGCGAATTGGCAAACAGTGCTGTAGCCACCGGTTGCAAGGCTAATGCTACACGCATTTTTTGCACCATGTCTGCCTCTGATCCGAAATCAAGATTCACCTGAACTGTGCAGGTACGGTACATCATTTGGGTGCCGTGGGAGCCTACGCGCCCCATGTAATCGGTCATCAAACGGTACCGGCCCTTGGGCATCATCGGCACTTGTTCATGTGTCCAGTCAGGTGAGGCCCCCAACCCGATATAACCCGCGCCAATACGATCAGCGACAGTTTGCACCTCTTTCAGATGCACATTCACCTCATCACAGGTTTCGTGGATGGTTTCCAGTGGCGCCCCTGACAGTTCCAACTGCCCGCCAGGCTCTAACGATACGTTTGCACCGTTTTTTTCCAGACCGATGATATTGCCGGCTTCCAGCACAGGCGCCCAGTTAAATTCGTCTCGCAGACCTTCCAGCATAGCCTTAACCGAACGTGGGCCGTCATAGGGTAAGGGCAAAAGCGTGTCTTTATCATACCCGAATTTTTCATGTTCGGTACCGATACGCCAGTCTTCTTTAGGCTTACAACCCTCTGCCAGATGCTCAGCTAATTGTGCGTAGTTTTCGATTGGGCCACCGCCCGATTGTGGGATAGACATGTGTTATCTTCCTAAAATTAGTTTCCCTGAAAAGGACAGTTTCATGGCTGAGTGTCAAGCATATTTGACGGATTAGCCGCGTTGCCAAATCACTTGAGCTTGTATCGGTGTGTGGTTTATTGCCGCCACCAACGTATCCATTTTCACGCCAGACAGGCTTGTAAACGCATCAAACAAACGATCAGACCCTTTTGCGCTGGTTGGCACAATCATCGGATCACCGTCAGCATGGTGCAATACCCATATAGAGGCATAAGCCTCACTTTCGCGTAACTCGATTTTATGCAGGCTTTCCAAAGATATGGTTTTACCATGCATCGGGCCAAAATAACTGATTTCGCGCTCGGTAACATCAACCATTCCAGGGGCGATTTGTGTGCGTCTGAAACGAATGCGTTGAATGGTTGTACGCAAAAGAATGATCCCAGCAAGCGAGATCACTAGACCCAATCCCTGTAATATCAGATTTAGTCTGGCAGCGCCGTGCAGGTACGTCCACGCCCCTAATAGCATAACACCTGCCACAAAATATGCTTCGCGCCATTTGGTGAAATGTGCTGCAACTGGGGGTCTGATAAAGCTCATCGCCAGTCTCCTAATGCATTCTGCCACAGAGCAAGGGCTGCAACTGCAGCCGTATCAGCCCGCAATACACGCGGGCCAAGGCTGATCGGGCGGATCGTTTTCATAGCGCGAAGGCGGGTGATTTCAATATCTGAAAAACCACCTTCCGGTCCGATAAGAATAGCCCATTTCCCGCCCTTTTCAGTTTCGAGACCTGTGGTTACATCTGCCACCAGGGTTTCATCACAAAACAACAATTTGCGATCATCCGGCCAGTTGGCCAAAACCACATCCAGTTTTTGCAAAGCCGCAACAGGTGGCACATAAGTTTCACCGCATTGTTCAGCCGCTTCCACCGCATGGGCCTGTAAGCGGTCCTGTCTGATCCGTTCCGCATTGGTGAAATCGGTCTGCACGGGGAAAATCCGTGCAGCCCCCAATTCAGCCGCTTTTTCAACAATAAAATCCGTGCGGGCCTTTTTGATCGGGGCAAAATAAAACCACAGATCAGGTGGGGTTTGCTGGGCTTTGGATTGTTCTATACAGATTAGCACCGCGCGACGCTTGCCGGCATCAACCAATTCTGCCTGCCATTCCCCGTCACGCCCGTTAAACAGGGCAATCATCGCACCGGCCTTTTGGCGCATCACCCCGGTCAGGTAATGTGCTTGATCCTTGGACAAGGATAGGGATTGCCCTTTGCCCAAAGGCGCGTCTACATAGAGTCTGATTTTAGCTTTAACGGTCATGGTCTGAACTTATGTCTGAAACTCCGAAGAAACCAGCCCAAGTTGACGGTCAAGTAGCCGATGCCGTGAACAAAAATTGGGTAGACCGTTTTTGCCCCCCATGGTCACGCCCCTACCTGCGCCTTTCACGCGCAGATAGGCCCGCTGGCACATGGTTGTTATTAATCCCCTGCTGGTGGGGGCTGTTCATGGCCATCTTGGGCGACCCGAACGGGGCCACATGGCTTGATACCTGGTACTTCATTGCTTGTGCGATAGGGGCATTTTTGATGCGCGGCGCGGGTTGCACATGGAATGACATTACCGACCGTGATATTGACGATAAAGTGGAACGCACGAAATCACGCCCGATGCCTTCGGGCCAAGTGACTGCAAAACAGGCCGCCATATGGATGATCATACAGGCCGTGATCGCTTTTGGCGTTCTGTTGACTTTTAACAATTTTGCAATCCTTTTAGGTATTGTCGCGCTACTTCCCGTCTTGATCTATCCCTTTGCCAAACGCTTCACATGGTGGCCGCAGGTGTTTTTGGGTGTTGCATTCAACTGGGGTGCATTACTGGGTTGGGCAGCCCACACGGGCAGCCTAAGCTGGCCGCCTGTCTTGCTTTATCTGGCGGGCATCAGTTGGACATTGTTTTATGACACCATATACGCCCATCAAGACAAAGATGATGATGCACTGATCGGGGTGAAATCCACGGCACGACTGTTTGGCACCCGAACACATGCATGGTTGTCGAAATTCCAGATCACCACGATCACTTTGATGACCTTCGCTCTGCTCTACGCCATTTTAGACCATGCCAACCTTATGGTACTTAGCCTTGCACTGATGGGTATATGGGCTTTTGGCATGCATATGATGTGGCAACTACGACGATTGGATATAGATGATCCTGATGTTTGCCTGAAACTATTTCGTGAAAACCGCGATGCAGGGCTGATCCCCGTGATTATTTGGGGAATACTGCTTATCCTTGATGCCTTTGGTATTGGTGCTTGAATGCATTTCCGGCATGGATTAAAAACCAGTCGGTGATATTTGCGTAAAGGCCTAAAATATGTGGCGAACTGCCCTATTAACAGCAGCGATCAGTTTTGTACTTGCATCAGCATTGGCCATTTTTAGTGCCAGTAAACTGGTTGATCATGTGGAACGCCATAGCGAACGCCAATTGATAACACTTTTAAACGGGGCAGGTGAAAATTGGGCCACGATCCGGGCTGACGGGTTTCAGGTTATTGTCGGCGGGCTGGCTGAAAACGAAGCCACACGGTTTAGAACCTTGCAACTGATCAGCGGCAACATCAACCAAGGGCGGGTTTATGACCGCACCAGTGTTTCACAACCTGACGGGTTACAACCGCCGAAGTTTTCATTAGAGATTTTACGCAATGTTGAACGTGTTTCGCTGATTGGCCTGGTCCCAGCATCAACCGGTCGAGAGTACATTCTGGAACGGGTGCGCAACCTACACACCGACACAGAAGTAACCGATATGCTGGAGCAGGTTGATTTCCCCGCACCAGAGGGCTGGAAAGACGCTGTTGATTTCGGGTTGTCACGGCTTAAGCAGGTTCCGCGATCAAAGATCAGCGTGACCCCGAAACGGGTCAAGGTTACGGCTGTTTCGGATACGCCAGAAGAGCAGCAAAGCCTACAAAAATCTTTGGCTAAAAATAAGCCCGAGATTTTGAAACTGATCTTGGATGTTTCCGCGCCCCGCCCCGTTATAACCCCGTTCCTATTCAGGCTTAAGGTTGTTGAAGGTCAAGGTGTGCTGGAAGCCTGCTCTGCTGACACAAATTTCGCCGGTGCCAAAATAACCCGCGCGCTTTACCGGGTAAAAATCACCGGCAATATTCCATGCCAAGTTGGTCTTGGCGTGCCAACAACAGAATGGGATACTGCCGTTATTCTTTCTATTGAAGCGATGAAAAATATCGGTTCCGGTACAATTACATTATCAGATTCGGATATTTCACTGATCGCATCCCAAAATGTTCCCCAAAACACATTTGATAACGCCGTGGGCATGTTGGAAAATGCATTACCGAAGCTGTTTTCATTACAGGCCATTCTAACACCAAAGCCGCTTATTGACGGCCAAACGGGTGAGATTATTCTGCCCGATTTCACCGCAACAAAAAGCCCTGAAGGTATGGTGCAAATGCGCGGTCGCTTACCCGACCAGCTACGCAAAGATGCCATTTCGGCCTATGCCGCATCCATGTTTGGCAAGGACAATATCCACAACCAGACCCGTATCGTGGAAAATCTGCCTGACGGCTGGACTGTGCGTTCTATGGCAGGGCTGGAAGCCATGTCACATATGCGCAATGGCAGTGTTGTTGTATTGCCTGATGAGGTTATTATTAAAGGCCGCAGTGGCAAGGATGATATATCGTCCATTATCTCACGTATTTTTGCTACCCGCATCGGCACCAATGCAAACTATACGGTTGATGTGAAATTTGATGAAAACCTTGTCCCGACAGCCCCTACAGAACCGCTTGGTATAAGCGATCAGGATTGTGTAAAACAAATTACCGCAGTGTTGGGCGCAACCAAAATTAACTTTGCGCCGTCCTCCTCTAGCATTGAGGAAGCCAGTTTAGGCGTTATCGACAGTATCACAGAAATTCTTCTGGAATGCCCTAATGCGCAATTTGAAATCAGTGGGCACACTGACAGTCAGGGCAGCGAAGGAACCAATGCCACTTTAAGCCAAGGGCGTGCTGATGCTGTTCTTAGCGCATTGCTGGATCGTCGCGTACTTACAGCCAAGATGATATCAAAAGGTTATGGCGAAACACGGCCGATTGCAGATAATTCCACCGAAGAAGGTCGCGCGCAAAACCGCCGTATTGAATTTAAATTGATCAACAAGGATACCGACGATGGATAAGAATGAACTAATCACGGCGATATCAGCCGCCTTTATGATCTTCTTCGTCCTGGGCTGGATTGCCCGTATGGGCTACGGTCGATTGCGGCGGATCAATTCCAGCAATGTTGATGAAATCGATGATCTGGCAACCCGCCTACACGATGCCGAAGAGCAACGCGATGAGGCCGTCACCTATCTGCATGTACGTGAACGCGAGCTAACGAACAAAGCCGCACAAGCCGAAGCAGAGTTGGATGCCGCAATGCAGGGCCTAGGGTCTGCACGGCGTGAAGCAGGTGCATTGCGCCGCGAACTTGATGAGTTAACTAGGCAAGGTTAAAGTTATGACCAGCGGTCTTTGGCGGCATCATCGGCAGCTTTACTAGCCACCCATTTAGCACCTTCCTTGAAATGCTCTTTCTTCCAGAAAGGCGCATCCGTTTTCAGATAGTCCATCAAAAATTCAGCTGCTTCAAATGCGTTTGAACGGTGTGGCGATGCAGTTGCAACCATCATGATTTGAGCCCCGGTTTTCAGGTTGCCGTAACGATGTATCACCCGGCTTGCACTTAACGACCAGCGTTTGGTCGCGGCTTGCTCAATTTTTGCCAAAGCCTGTTCCGTCATGCCCGGATAATGTTCCAGCTCCATCGATAAAAGCGCGCCGTCCGTTGTGTCTCGAACCAGACCGACAAAACTAACGACAGCACCGATATCGGCGTTTCCATGGGTCAAATCCGCAACCTCAACACCCAGATCAAAATCATCTGATTGCACAGAAATGCTCATCTAGCCCCCTGTCATAGGTGGGAAAAAAGCCAGTTCTTTTGCGCCTTCAAGTGAAGCGTCCATTGGTACAAGAACTTGATCAATCGCAACTTTAACCACCGTCATATCCTGAAATGCCAGTTGATAGCGGTCTTCGCGCGCCGACAGTTCTTTGATCAGATCAGCCACAGTTTTCGCATCTGTAGATACCTGTTCTTTAGCTAGCCCAATACGTTCCCTTACCCACGCAAAATACAAAACATTTAGCTGTATCATTTTTCATTCCGTATATAGGGCACGGCTTTGCGAAAGTAATCATATCCGGTGACAAAGGTCAGAACGCCTGCAATCCAAAGCAAAGCCACCCCCAGCACAAAGCTGTAATTCATGCCGATATATTTCCAGCCAAGGCCGAAATTATCTTCTTCCTGACCGTTTAAAATATCCGTAATAATTTGTTCGTTCATACCGTATGAGTGCATGAAAAAATAATGCTCAAACACACCTTGCGCAAATAAAACGGCAATCGCAACCATTTGGGCAGTGGTTTTCCATTTGGCCAAAGTTGTCACTTTCAGCTGTTTTGCCTGATCCCCCAAGAATTCACGCAGGCCTGAAACAAAAACTTCGCGAAACAAAATCATTGTTGCAGGCAATAATATCCATGGGTTCATCCCAGAAACTCCGGTGATTACCAGCAATGCTATAACCACCATCGCTTTATCTGCAATTGGATCTAGCATAGCACCAAAGCGGCTTTCCTGCCCCCATTTACGTGCCAAATAGCCATCGAAAAAATCGGTAATCGCTGCCAGAATAAACAATGTCATCGCATACCAATCGGCCCAAGGTCGGGCAAAATACAAAAACATAATCGCCACACCAGGGGCAGCGAACAAGCGAATAACGGTCAATATATTTGGTACATTCCAGTGCATAATACCCATCTATCTGATCATTTAACCTTTGTCATGAAAGAAGTCATAAATCGTGTGCGCAAGCTTGTCTGAAACGCCTGCCACCGCACGTAAATCTTGCAATCCCGCACGTGAAACCGCTTTGGCGGAACCAAAATGCGCCAGCAAAGCCCTTTTGCGCGCCGCACCAACGCCGGCCACTTCATCCAGCGGGTTTGCCGTCAAGGCTTTGGCACGTTTCGCGCGGTGCGTTCCAATAGCAAAACGGTGCGCTTCATCACGCAACCGCTGGATAAAATATAATACCGGGTCATTACGGCGCAGTGCAAACGGGCGGCGTGCAGGCCGATGGAATTCTTCCTTGCCTGCATCACGGTCAACACCTTTGGCAACACCAATAAAAGGCACATCATCCACATCCAACTCGTGCAATATTTCAGCAACAGCAGACACTTGCCCGGCCCCGCCATCTATCAACAATAAATCCGGCCATAAATCTGATTTGCGATCAGGATCTTCGTTTAACAGGCGCTTAAAGCGACGGTTCAATACCTCTTTCATCATGCCAAAGTCATCCCCGGGCGTCAGTTCTGTGCCTTTTATATTAAACTTGCGATAAGATGATTTTTCAAAGCCGTCAGGCCCAGACACAACCATAGCCCCCACTGCATGTGCGCCTTGAATATGTGAGTTGTCATAAATCTCAATCCGTTTTGGCGCATTCTCCAAATCAAAGGCTTCTGCCAGACCGGTCAACAGTTTCGTTTGCGTTGCAGTTTCCGACATTTTGCGCGCCAAAGACTCTTTGGCATTGCGCATAGCGTTCGCAATCAACTCAAACTTCTCACCCCGTTGAGGTACGAGTATTTCCACGTTTTTACCCAGCTTCTCGGATAAAAGCTCTTGCATCAAATCATCGTTTTCAATCCCGTGGGATAACAACACCTGCTTGGGTGGTTGTTTCGTTGAGTAAAATTGCCCGACAAATGCTTCCAGAATTTCAGCGGCATCTGCCCCTGTGCCTGTATGTGGAAAATACGCACGGTTGCCCCAGTTCTGATGGGCGCGGATGAAAAATACCTGAACACAAGCCTGCCCGCCAGCCATATGCAAAGCAATCACATCGGCCTCAGACACTACGCGCGGGTTTACCCCTTGGGTCGATTGCACTTCTGTCAGCGCACGAATGCGGTCGCGCAACCCTGCCGCACGCTCAAACGCCATCGCCTCACTGGCTTTGGTCATTTCAGCCGCAAGTTTGTTCTGGATAGAAGTGGTTTTACCTTTCAAAAAACTTTCAGCATCTGACACTGATGTTGCATAATCCTGTTTTGAAATGCGCCCCACACATGGCCCCGAACAACGTGCAATTTGATATTGCAAACAGGGCCGCGTGCGGGTCGCAAACATACTGTCCGTACAATTACGCAGCAGAAAAATCTTTTGCAGTTGGTTCAATGTCCGGTTCACCGAGCCAGCCGAGGCAAACGGGCCAAAATAACTACCTGCCTCAGACCGTTTGCCGCGGTGTTTTTTTATCATCGGAAAATCATGTGCATTGGTCACCACAATATTGGGGAAACTTTTATCGTCGCGCAGCAGAACATTATACCTAGGTTTCAACTGCTTGATCAGGTTTTGTTCTAACAACAAAGCCTCAGTTTCTGTCCGCGTGGTCAAAAACATCATTGAAGCCGTCGCTGAAATCATCCGCCCAATACGTGCCGTATGACCTGTTTGCTTTGCATAACTAGAAACCCGCTTTATCAGGTTACGGGCCTTGCCAACGTATAAAACTTCACCCTGTTCGCCCAACATACGGTACACACCCGGGCTGTTATCCAGGCTACGCAAATAACTATAAATAACCTGATACCCCAGCAGACCGTCTTTGCGCGGGCCGGATTTACCTTCTTCAGGTATAGTAGATGTTAGAGTGCGATCAGTCATATGCTAAGTTTATATGATTCTTTATCCGACTGCACAAAATTACGCACCAAACAAGAAAAAACCTGTCCACCAAAGCTGTGGATAACTCTGCGGATAACTTCCACTTTATGGGGTTTTTTCGTTTGTTTTTGTAGGCTTCCACATTTTGCCTATTTTTTAAGCATATTCTTAAAATACTGTTTTTAAATGAATTTATTTTAGATTTCAAGCAAATATTTAATTCTATTGGAAAAAATTTTAGGTACTAAAAGGTTACCTTAAGTAAGTGGACAACCATAAAGCTAGCTGCTTTTTAAGCTTCTATAATATCAGGTGTCTTCCAAGCCAAATGTTGGCCGCCATCGACACAAATAAGTTGCCCAGTAACAGAATTTGCACTTAGCAAGTATTCCAATGCGCCAGTAATATCATCTGCATTCGGCCCGCGCTCCAGTATAAGTGCCTGACGTTGCTTAGCAAAATGCTCTTTGGATTGGCTTGCGCCTTTTACGGTCGGCCGCAGTCTTACTAGAGGAATAATGCACAGCAACCGCAACGCCCTGTTGGCTTATGGTTTCGACCACAGCACGGCCCAAACGGTGCGCCCCACCTGTAACTAAAGCCGCCTTATACCCCATTTTGCGTTCCTTTTAGATAAACAACGACCATATATACGCCGTATAAACAGCTAGGAACAATGCCCCGAAGATTTTCCCTAGCTCAATTTTGAACCAGATAAACGGGAAAAGCACCAATGAAGCCGCCAGCATAACCCAAAAGTCAAAGGACACAAAGGCTTGCGCTACTGGAAGTGTCGTGATCAGACTTGTAATGCCAATTACGCCCAACAGGTTGAAGATGTTAGAACCAATGACATTCCCAATCGCAACGTCAGCCTCTTTGCGGTAAGCGGCCATAACAGTCGTCGCCAACTCAGGTAAAGATGTGCCGATAGCAACCATGGTCAATCCGATAACTGCGTCATCAACACCCGCCCTTTGCGCGATATTAATCGCACCCTCAACCAGTATGTTTGCACCAAATGGCAGGCCAACCACGCCAATAGCAAGCATGATGATAATTTTCCACCAAACACCGCCGGTATGCGAAATACCTTCTGTTTCGGCCCGCAACGAAGCCCGGGAATTTTTTGCATGCCTGTATGCCTGAAATAATATCACCGCCAGCATGAAAAGCATCATCATACCATTCAGGTAGGTATATGGCCCCAACAAGCCCATGATTACAAAAACCAGTGATGCAAGGATCATATATATGTAATTTTGTTTGCACGAAGCATCTTGTGTGGATATGCCAAAAAGCAAGGCAGGCATCCCAAGTACCAGCAAAACATTTGCAATGTTTGAACCAACAACATTACCCAAAGCCAGACCGGCAGCGTCATCAAGTGCTGCTTTGATTGAGATTAGCAGTTCAGGTGCAGAGGTACCAAAAGCAACAATTGTCAGGCTCACAACAAGTGCCGGAATGCCCAGTTTCAGACTAAGCCCAACTGCCCCTCGTACCAGCGCATCACCCGCAACCAGTAAAACGACAAAGCCACATATTACATACAAAAAATCCAAAGTCGTTCCGTTAGTTATTTCTTGCCGCAGACACAGGGTTTATTTCCTATTTTATAGGCACCGCACTTATTGCATTTCGCAGCAGTTTCAATGGTTTTACGTCGTTTGATTTTCGGTAGACTGGGCAAGCGCAATTTTCCAAACAGCGCCAACACCATTATCCCGATCAGAAAAAATGTAACAACTTTAACCATGTTATATTACAACCCAAACTGCGACCAGAAGACACGCTCTTCTATCGTCGCCAGCATATCGACAGAGCTGCCTAGCCCCAGTCGCTTAAACAATGATTTCTTTTGATCAAATACATTCAACCGCACATCATTCCCGAATATCTCTTTCATTTTTGGCCTTAAATGTGCAACGCCATCCACCAATCCGTTATCGACCGCATCCTTTCCCACCCAAACCTCGCCGGTAAACAGCTTGTCACTGATCAAACGGTCTCCCCGACGGGTCTGAACATGCGCAATAAAGTTATCGTGTATTTTCTTTTGCAACGCTTTCAACCGTTTCACATCTGCAGGGCGTTCAGGGCGGAACGGGTCTAACATACTTTTATCTTGCCCGGCTGTATGAACTCGGCGCTCAACACCTTGCTTTTGCATTAATTCGTGAAACCCAAAAGACGCAGAAATCACCCCGATCGATCCAATAATAGAACTATCATCCACATAAATTTCATCCGCAGCACAAGCAAGCCAATACCCACCCGATGCTGCAACATCTTCACAAAATGCATAGACAGGAATATCCAATTCTTCCGACAACCGCCGAATGCGAGCACCAATTAATGAAGATTGTACCGGTGACCCGCCGGGTGAATTCAATGCAATTGCCACAGCTTTAGGTTTACCTTTGCGAAAAGCCCGCTCCAGCATGGGTTCAAGTGTTGTATCACTTAATGAACCACCTCCGAAACGGCCGGCTTCTGCGATTACACCCGAAAGGCGTATAATATTTACAACAGGCTTACGCCGTATTATTTTTAAAATCATTTTCATACATATAGAACTAGTGACTTATGCAGCTTTCAACAAGCATGAGATGCTGCATTTTGCAAAAAATGCGAATGGGTCTTTCTAAATAGAACCCTTATTGGATTTATTGAAAATGATATTGCTAATCCATCCCAGCTTTTGCTTTGCCCTATAGTGATATTTGCCGGAAACTGCTGTGAACATTCGTCGCGATAACCTGATAGTTAATATAATTTCCGAATTTCTTTTTGGGCTTCCCTCTAAATCTAATATTGCGTTATTCGTTTGTCATAAAAACTTCCTCCACCTAAAAATATGGAATTTACAGGAAGTGTCCCGAGAGTACGTACATATCTACATTTCATGATAATTACTCAGAGTAGCTCATAAAAGTTTTCTGCATTTTAACCAAACTTTAAAACCAGATAGTTCCTGTTTGTGAAGCGGGTAAATTCAATTGAGCTGGTGATTTGTTTTATTAAAAACCAACCAAACCCACCTTCGGGCAGGTTCTTAAGATCATTTTTACCCTGCAAAGGCGTGGCTGAGATTTCAGGCGGTGTAAACGCAATGCCATCATCGCATAACCTGACGACAATACCATCACCCATCAAAGAAATTTTAAGCTCTATTCGGCCAGAACCCTCACTCTCAAACCCATGTTTAATAATATTGTTCAGGGCTTCCCCCAATACGATTTGAACATTAGTAATATCTGCGTCAGTTGCATCTGCCTGCATCATCCACAAACAAATCTCATCCAATAAATCGGGCACCAACCCCTGGCAATTTTTCATACATTTTTGAAATGTAAAACCAGATAATACAGCTTGTTCATGGGCGTTAATATTCATTTATAACAAAGGTGCCTCAACAGTATTATGCACCCGAAATATTTCATCCATTCGGATCAATTTAAAAATATTTTCAACCATTGGCGCCAGCCCGGTAATTTCAAATTTCTTCTCTGCGCCCAAACGCGTATATTCTAACTTAAGATGCGTGATTACACCTTTTTGTTCGGCCTCAAAATTCATCTGTCACTCCTAATCTGACTGCTCAATTACTCTTAAAAGGTACAAATCTTGATATTTGACTAAACATTGGAAAAATGTATCAAAAGATGCTTTTACTGTGGCGCAAACCTTATCTTTGCCAAAGGCATTGGGGTTGGAAACGCTTTTGTCTCGCAACATCCTTTGGCCCGACCGCTTATGATGGCACAGGCTATCACAGCGTATTCACAGGCGCCCTGTTGAATTACGTAGTTAAAGATACTTAAAACCTGCAAAACATAATTTATTCTGTGCGCAATGATGTTATTCAGGTTCGGGCTATTTCAACAAACCTTTACGCGACACCATATCAAATGGCATCAATCCCATTGAGTTTTAAGGGACATATGTGCTTTTATACCAGTGGACACATATGTGCTGTAATGCGCCATCTATGCAGAAAACTTAGACGCCACCACAACAAATAGCCGAAATCTCATGTTTTAAGCTAAATATTGTGGTTTTTTGCTTATTTTATGACTGTCTTTTGTTGAAACTTGCTGCAAAATCGAGTTTATTTAGCGTAGGCTTCATAAATGCGAAGCAATATTCTAACAGGAGCAGTAACATGTCACAAAAACCAATGACTAAAACCCAACTCGTTGCAGCCATTGCAGAAGGTATGGGGTCTGACAAGAAAACAGCCGATGCATTTCTGGCTACTTTAACGTCTATTATTACCAATGAGGTTGCCGCAGGTGGTGCCGTGACATTGCCTGGTCTGGGCAAATTCATGTGCCGCGCACGGCCAGAGCGTATGGTACGCAACCCTGCCACAGGCGAGCAATTCCTAAAAGCTGCTGACCGCGTGGCCAAAGTGACCATCGCAAAAGCTTTGAAAGATGTGATCAACGCGTAAGAACGTATAGATCATTTACAAAAGGGCCGCTTTTCAGCGGCCTTTTTTATGTCAGCCGATTGCGCCTTGGTTTTTACCAACCTGCCCACGGTGCAACAGGATATGATCCAGTAAAACACAGGCCATCATCGCTTCACCCACAGGCACTGCACGAATACCAACGCAAGGGTCATGGCGGCCCTTGGTGACAATCTCTGTTTCTTCACCGCTTTTCGTTATTGTCTTACGCGGCTTCAAGATGGAAGACGTTGGTTTCACCGCAAAACGGCAAACCACATCTTGCCCAGTGGAAATACCACCCAGAATACCACCTGCATAGTTTGATGAATACACCGGCCCGTCAGGCCCCATGTAAATCTCATCCGCATTGTCTTCGCCTGTCAATTCAGCCGCACCCATACCGGCGCCGATCTCAACACCTTTCACCGCATTAATCGACATCATCGCGCTGGAAATATCTGTGTCCAGTTTCGCGTAAACTGGCGCGCCCAACCCTGCCGGCACACCAGAAGCCATCACTTCTACCACAGCCCCCACACTGTTGCCCGATTTGCGAAGCTTATCCAGGTATTCAGCCCAAACGCCTGCCGCCTTGGCATCAGGTGTCCAAAACGGATTATTCCCAATCTCAGCCAGATCGGCCTGACCACGGTCAATGCGTTTATCACCCATCTGAACCATATAACCCAAAATTTGCACCTTCGGTGCCAGCACATCCAACACAGCCCGCGCCACACCACCCGCAGCCACTCGTGCCGCAGTTTCACGCGCTGAAGAACGCCCGCCACCACGGTGATCACGGATGCCGTATTTTTGCCAATAGGTAATGTCAGCATGACCGGGGCGGAACTTATCCAGAATATCGCCGTAATCCTTTGACCGTTGATCCGTGTTGCGAATCATCAACTGGATCGGTGTACCGGTGGTTTTACCTTCAAACACGCCGGATATAATTTCAACCTGATCGAGTTCTTGCCTTTGTGTCGTGTATTTATTCTGCCCCGGTTTACGCTTATCCATCCAGACCTGAAGCATCGCTTCATCCAAAGGAATATTCGGCGGGCAGCCGTCAACTGTTGCCCCCAATGCAGGCCCATGGCTTTCGCCCCAAGTGGTAATACGGAAAAGATGTCCGAAACTGTTGAATGACATGATAAGGCTCCTTTCCCCAAGCCATAGCTTATGTCGCATTTAAGAAAAAGCCTATTGCTTGCACTTTCTTTCAAAATGTCTAATCTTGCCCACACCTCGGGGAGCCAGATCGGCTGAGATTCTTTTGAAAACCCGTACAACCTGAACCGGATAATGCCGGCGTAGGAAAGGTATGGACGTAAATACGCCCCATCCCCCCACGCTTGCAGCCAAAGGAGAGAAAAGTGAAAACACTTGCCCTTTTTGCTGTGGGATTTGAACTGGCATGTGCCAGCCAAGCCATTGCACAAGATAAACCAGAACTGACCGTCTATACTTATGATAGCTTTGTCACTGAATGGGGCCCTGGCCCGAAAGTGAAACAAGCGTTTGAAACGGAATGTGATTGCACGTTAAACCTTGTTGCCGCAGGCGACGGTGCCGCCCTATTGGCCCGCCTGCAACTTGAAGGCAAACAGTCAGATGCCGACATCGCATTAGGTCTGGACACAAACCTGACAGCGCGTGCTAAAGCAACCGGTTTGTTTGCTGAACACGGGGCAGAAAACCAAGCGTTTGATATTCCTATTACTTGGAATGACACAACATTCCTGCCTTATGACTGGGGGTATTTTTCTTTTGTCTACGACAATACAAAACTTGAAAACGTACCAGACAGCTTTGAAGCACTGGCCGCTATGCCCGAAAGCTTTAAAATCGTCATCCAAGACCCGCGCAGTTCAACACCGGGCCTGGGCCTGTTGCTGTGGGTCAAAGCTGCATACGGTGAACGCGCGCCTGAAGTTTGGGCAGATATTGCCCCACATATTCTGACCGTCACAAAAGGTTGGTCAGAAGCATATGGCATGTTTCTGGAGGGTGAAGCCGATATGGTTCTATCTTACACCACATCGCCCGCCTATCACATCTTCGCTGAAAATGACGTAAGCAAATCAGCGGCACCTTTCAAAGAAGGGCATTATATGCAGATCGAGGTAGCAGGCAAACTAGCCGCCTCAGATCAACCTGAATTGGCCGATCAGTTTCTGGCCTTCATGGCTTCAGACAGTTTTCAAACCATCATTCCGACAACAAACTGGATGTACCCCGCCGTGAAGCCAAAAACAGGCTTGCCCGATGCTTTCAATACTTTGATTGCACCAACAAATAGTCTGATTATTGCTTCAGATAACGTTGAAACCATCAAAAAACAGGCGCTTCAAGAATGGCTGACCGCTCTCAGTCAATAACACACCTCACGACATGCGCAGGATGGGGTGCGGTTGCACTTCTTCTTGCGGTGTCTTTGGGAAGCCTGTTGGCGGTATGGTTAAAAACGGATATTTCAGTTGGTTTCAACCCGTCTGATTTTCACGTCATACGCTTTACCATATTGCAGGCTTTTGTTTCCGCATTGATCAGCGTGGCCTTTTCCATACCAGTCGCGCGCGCATTGGCACGGCGTGAATTCAAGGGCCGGCAATTCTTTATAACCTTTCTGGGTGCGTCATTTATACTACCCGTCATTGTCGCCGTTTTCGGTATTCTGGCAATTTGGGGCCGTTCAGGCCTATTCAGTGATATTCTGATATCAACAGGCCTGCCACCGTTGAATATTTACG
>CAXMSA010000006.1:0-15287 GCA_964195605.1 uncultured Amylibacter sp. | reverse complement strand
CAGGCATCATCCTTGCCCATGTTTTCTTTAACCTGCCATTGGCCACACGGCTGGTCTTGCAGGGGTGGCTATCTGTCCCCACCGAGCATTTCCAGCTTTGCGCGCAATTGGGCATGACCGCCAAAGATGTCACGAAACATCTGGAACGCCCAATTCTGCACGCCGTGCTGCCCACGGCGTTTCTAGCCATATTCTTGCTATGTATCACCAGCTTTGCTGTGGCCCTAGCCCTTGGCGGGGGACCGCGCGCCACAACCGTAGAGCTGGCAATATACCAAGCTCTCAGGTTTGATTTCGACCTACCCAAAGCCGCCCTGTTCGCGGCCTTCCAATTCATGCTTTGCACCATCATTGCACTGCTTGCCTTGTCAATCAGTAAACCCACAACATTTTCAATCGGCCTCGACAGGCCAGCAAAGCGATGGGATGGGCAAAGCGGGTTTCATAAATACAGCGATATCACCCTGTTGATCCTGACAGGCCTTTTCCTGTTTATGCCGTTGGCGGCAATTCTGCTCAAAGGCATCCAGCACCTGCCAAAACTACCCGCAAGCGTTATCTCTGCCAGCATCAATTCCACCGTAATTTCCCTTACATCAGCTACAATATGCATAGGCCTTGCCTTGATCCTTTCGTCATTAATTGTGCGCCTGACAAAACGAGCACGCCGCGCAGCATATCTGATCGAAGGCATTAGCTTTCTGTCACTTGTGGCCTCTCCCTTTGTCATCGGCACAGGTCTATTCATCATGATCTTCCCGTTTATCAGCCCGTTCAAACTGGCCCTGCCAATCACAGCCCTTGTAAACGCAATAATGGCGCTTCCTTTTGCCATCCGCATCATACTGCCCGCCATGCAACGTGCAGAAACAAGTTACGGGCGGCTTGCTGATAGTCTTGGCATGGCGCAATCGGCACGGTTTCGTCTGGCAATCTGGCCACGCTTGAAACCATCTGTCGGCTTTGCTATGGGCTTGGCGGCCGCATTATCCATGGGAGATTTAGGTGTTATTGCATTGTTCGCAGCCCCTGACAGTGCCACATTACCACTAACTATGTATCGGTTAATGGCATCCTATCAAACCGAAGCTGCTAGCGCGGTTGCCCTGTTATTGATCACCATAAGTATAAGCCTGTTTTGGATTTTTGATAAAGGAGGCCGCATTGAGCATCGCATTTAATAATCTGGTTCTGCGCCATAAGGATTTTCAGCTAAAGGCAAATTTCACCCTGAAGCCAAACAAAAAATATGCAATACTGGGGCCATCCGGTAGCGGCAAAAGCACATTATTATCCGCAATCGCAGGCTTTAAGGGCACTGATCAAGGCTGCATTTTAGTTGATGGGCAAGACATCACCAATACGGCCCCAGCACAACGCCCGGTATCGCTGTTGTTTCAAGACCATAACCTGTTCCCACATATGTCCGTATTAAACAATGTGGCTCTTGGGCTAAAACCTGACCTGAAACTGGATAAGGCCGATGTAAACGCAATAGACCAAGCCTTGCAACATGTCGGTCTCACAGATCAAGCCAGTAAATTCCCGTCAGAACTTTCAGGTGGCCAGCAACAGCGCGTTGCTATTGCCCGCGCCCTGTTGCGCCAAAAACCGTTAATGCTTCTTGATGAACCGTTTGCGGCACTCGGCCCCGCTTTAAAATATGAAATGCTGGATATTGTGGCGCAAATGGTTGATGCCGCACAGGCTACCTTATTACTTGTCACCCACGATCCTAAGGACGCGCTTTACATTGCCGACGAAACTATTTTCGTTTCAGGCGGCAACGTCAACCCGCCTGTTGAAACCAAAACCTTTTTTAATAACCCATCAAAGGCTTTGCAGGATTATCTAGGCACAAAAAAGGCGGGTTAAAACCCGCCTTTTTGAAATATAGTGTAAGCTATTAGCTTGCTTTGCGCTTGATCGGTGCCCACAATTTCTTATTTGTCAGGTACAACAACACTGTAAAGAAACTAAGGAACAGAACCGCCAGCAGACCCAGACGTTTGCGCGCCATCATCTTAGGTTCGGCAGTCCACATCAAAAATGCAGCAACGTCTTGTGACATGTGATGCACGCTGTTGCCGTGACCATCATCAAATTCAACCAGCTCATCTTCCAAGGGTGGTGGCATTGAAATCCAGCCACCTGGAAAAGCTGTGTTCTCATAAAACGTTGTGCCGGCCTGTTCTTTTTCTTCACCAGTATAACCAGTCATGATAGAGGCAATATATTCCGAGCCACCCATGCCTTTGATCATCTGGTTGATTCCCAGACCATAAGGTCCGTGGAAACCAGCACGCGCTTTCGCCATCAAAGACAGGTCAGGGGCAGTTTCCATTGCGCTGCCCGGGAACTTGTCAGACGGTTTTGCTGAACGTGTGTCGTCCAGATCGGCATCAAAGACTTCAAATTCAGCGGCAAAGGCTTTCACCTGATCAGCTGGAAACTGAGGTCCGCCTTCATCGCCCAATGTGCGAAACGCAACATGGCGAAGACCGTGACAGGCTGCACAAACTTCGGTGTAAACCTTTAGTCCGCGTTGCAACTGGTTTTGGTCAAATTTGCCAAACGGCCCCTCGAAAGAGAACGCAAAATCTTCGACATGCTGTTCACCACCAGAGGCATAAGCAGCAGTGCCACCAATCCCTAAACCAAGTGCGATAGCCGCTGTAAGGAGTGTTTTCTTAATCATCATATCAATCCTTCTTTGGCGGGTAATGTGCATCGAAATCAGCTTCGATGGTTTCAGGAACCGCATTGGTTTTTTCCATAAAGCCAAGAACCGGCAGGATCACTAGGAAATAACCGAACCAGTAAACCGCACCAATCAGGCTGACCACTGGCACTAGGCCTTCGGCAGGGCGTGAACCACACCACATCAACACGATAAAGTCGATAACCAGTATCAAAAACCACCATCTGAACGCAGGGCGGAAACGACCTGAACGTACCGGTGACGTATCCAACCAAGGCACCAGTGCCATAACGCCGATAGAACCAAACATCATCAACACGCCCAGGAACTTCGCATCCAGGAACAGCACATCAAATGTGATCGCACGCAATATCGCGTAGAACGGCAGGTAGTACCACTCAGGCACAATATGTGCAGGTGTCACCAACGGGTTGGCCGGAATGTAGTTATCAGGGTGGCCCAAATAGTTTGGCATGAAACCAACGAACATAAAGAAGATCACCAAGATCAGAACCAATGCGAACAGGTCTTTCACCACAAAATATGGCCAGAAAGGAACCGTGTCTTTTTTGGCTTCGGCTTTTGATTTACGCCGCACTTCAACACCTGTCGGGTTGTTGTTGCCAGTTGTGTGGAATGCCCAGATGTGCACAGCCACTAGCCCCACGATTACAAACGGGATCAAGTAGTGCAGGCTGAAGAAACGGTTCAGCGTGGCATTATCCACCGCTGGCCCGCCCAGTAGCCATTCTTGAATGATCGGCCCGATACCGGGGATAGCCCCGAACAGACCCGTGATCACTGTTGCACCCCAGAATGACATTTGACCCCAAGGCAAAACATAGCCCAAGAAACCAGTTGCCATCATCGCAAGGTAGATCAACATACCGATAATCCAAGTAATTTCGCGCGGAGCTTTATATGAACCATAATAAAGACCACGGAAAATATGGATATAAACCGCAAAGAAGAACAATGAGGCGCCATTTCCATGGATATACCGCAAGGCCCAACCGCCGTTCACATCACGCATAATGTGTTCAACACTGTCAAACGCCATTGATACATGCGGTGTGTAATGCATCGCTAAAACGATGCCGGTAATGATTTGCAGAACCAGACAGAATGTCAAAACGATACCCCAAATCCACATCCAGTTCAGATTTTTCGGTGTTGGGATCATCAATGTATCGTACATCAGACCCACAATAGGTAAACGCGAATGCAACCATTTCTCAATGCCCGTTTTAGGCTCGTAATGATCGTGTGGAATTCCAGCCATGATCTTTCCCCCTTAACCCAGCTTAATGGTTGTGTCGTCGATGAAACTTGTCAGTGGTATTGGCAAGTTCTCAGGTGCCGGGCCCTTACGGATACGGCCAGACGTGTCATAATGCGAACCGTGGCATGGGCAGAACCAGCCATCAAAATCACCCGCTTCACCCAAAGGCACACAGCCAAGGTGGGTACAAACGCCGATCATTACCAGCCATTCGCCGGTTTCATCCATCGCACGGTTCGCGTCTGACGCATCACCTTCGATGTTTGCATTACGGCTTTCACCATCACGCAATTCAGAAAGGTCCAGATCGCGTGCCGCTTTGATCTCATCTTCAGTACGGCGACGGATAAAAACGGGCTTGCCCAGATATTTAACTGTCAGCTGTGTTCCCAGCTCAATGCCGGAAATGTCAACTTCAATGGATGAAAGTGCTGACACATCTGCACTGGGGTTCATTTGGTTGATAAGCGGCCAAACCGCTGCTCCACTTGCTACAGCACCTGTTGCTGCAGTTGCGACGTATAAAAAGTCGCGGCGGGTACCTTGTGGGTCGCTGTCAGTAGACACGAACATCTCTCCCTTGCCATGCCCCTTGTATAGGGCGTAATTAAACCGATAGCCCGATATATAATCAGGCATACTGCGGCGTAACTACACGCCACATTCCACTACGTCTAGCAGACTTTGCGCCGCAGACACTTGAAAAGGTAAAAATCCATGCGTTTATGTGCATATCAACCCGATATTGCCCCAAATCTGGGCGCTATGATCCGGCTTTCGGCCTGTTTCGGTGTGCCGTTGGATATTATCGAACCCTGCGGATTCCCTTTATCACTGAAAACTCTGCGCCGTACTGCGATGGACTACGCCGATATCGCCGATATGACCCGCCACGATTCGTGGGAGACCTATCTTAAAACCCGCACGCCCGGGCGTTTGGTGCTCATGACCACGAAAGCCAACGAAACCCTGTGGGATTTCTGCTTTCAACCCACCGACACAATCGTGATGGGCCGCGAAAGTGCCGGCGTGCCTGAAGCGGTGCATACCGTTTGCGATGCCCATATCAAACTGGCAATGTCAGGTGCTGCACGCAGCCTGAACGTTGCCATGTGTGCGGGCATGGCAGTGTCAGAGGGGTTACGGCAGGTGCGCTAAACTTTAAGTGCACCGTTATCATGCGCCGTTTGGATGATAATCTCGATCATCTCAAACTGAGATTGCGAACTGATGTCTTCGAAATAGATATGACTGGGCCAAGGCTCATTAAGATTGCTGTCATCCGGTAAGTTAATCGCCGCAGATACTTTCTTAACAGCGACCACATATTCCTGCTCTGTTTCACGTACTCCCTGCTTGGCAAGTTCCAGATCACCAATACTGTTGCAGTCAACCTGACTGGCACCAATGCCCGTGGTCAACGCTATGCCACGTGCAATCGCCTGTTCCGCGTAGAAAGATACCGGCACTTTATCCGCTTCCAATCGCATGATGAAATCAATGCAAACACTGTGTTTCAGATTGGTCAGTTGTAAAAGGTCGATACTAGCCTTGGTTTCCGTACCAGCACTTCGGCGGCGCCTGCCACGGTCTTTCTTTTTTGCAAGCGTGACAGAATCACCGCGATAATTGCAATCAAATACCCGATCAGCCCAAGGCATGCCCTCAACCATATGTTTGATTGATCGGATTGACATATTTTTGCAATTCTGCGGCCCGATAAAAAATGGCGAACCCGATGCATCAGAAATTTCAACCCAACCATTTGAAAATTCAGTCATGAAGTGTTCAACCCATGGGCCAAGAACCTTATCGGCAAGGTGATCCAACAGAGTATTCACGAAATCGGGGTCGTGAACCACATCTGCCAGCAGCGGCTCTTGCCCGTAAATATCAGCGGCCAAACTGTAAGGTGCCGATATTTGCAACTGTGGTTCCATCCCCGTCAGCCCTTCCATAATCCATAAAATATCGTTGATGATTTTGGGAACACCCGTGTCGAAATCGGGTGTGCCAAGCGCTTGCAAGTTTTCTTTGTTGATCAGCGTTGTATCCGAGTTTGAGCCAGGTGGAAACTTATCGGGATACATCATCTTTTGATCGATAGCTTCGCAGGTGAACGCATATAAAGCCCATGTCATGTAAAGTTTGTTGATCCCCAACAAGCGGCTGACAATCAGATTGCTGCGCACATAGCTTTCAGGGTTTGTTTTGTAATATTCAGCAGACTCAATACCATAAAGGTCATGCAGAATGCTCAATGCAAGCATATGCACCAACCCCGTAACATGAACCGTATCCGTTGGCGCTGGTTTGGCCAAGTTCGCATCATAATCACCAGCAATTGCAGCATCAAAAATATTGCACAGCTCTTGTTTTGCATACGCATCACCAGATTGCCAGCGCGTTAACAGATGAAGCCCTGCAGGGAATTTCAGATAATCCGTTATTGGTTAATCCCTATTGATTAGCCATTATTTCAAAACAGAATCAGGGCATTTTAAGCGGCCTGAAATAAATGTTAGGGGATGACCTAATTTCACTTAATACAAATTAATTTGCGTATAAATTAAATATTTCAACATATGCGGGCATGGTCGTATCAAAGGCGTTAAGGTTGGTAGGTTAAAGTTATTGCCACAGCCTCTAACCTACCGCCCTATATCCAGAAGAATTACATTCACCCGTAATTCTGGCAGCCCTTATCAGCGCACACCAAGAACCTCTGCTACAGCCTCTTTGGCAACAGCAACAACCTGATCCACTTCATCAGTTGTAATACAAAGTGGCGGCGCAAAGCCGATGATGTCACCTTGCGGCATGGCGCGCGCAATCACATCACGGTTCGCCATCGCCGTTGAGATTTGGTAGCCGATCTTTTTGGCGGGATCAAAGAACGCCAAAGGCGATGTCGTCTCTGCAAATTCCACCGCACACATCAACCCTTCACCACGCACCTGCGCTACATTCGGATGATCTGAAAAAGCTTCCGTCAGTTTTTGCAATAAATATGCACCCGTTGTTCCTGCGTTTTCGATCAACCCCATTTCATCAATCAGCTTCAAGTTGGCAACACCGGCTGCTGCACCAATTGGGTGTGCCGAATATGTCCAACCATGGCCGATAGGGCCGTTTTCATCGGTGCCTTGTTCCAGAACCTTCCAAATTTTATCAGAAATAATCGACCCGGACAGCGGCGCATAAGCAGATGTCAGACCTTTGGCGATCGTGATAATATCCGCTTCAATCCCATAATGATCAGAGCCAAACATAGATCCTAAACGGCCAAAACCCGTCACGACCTCATCCGCAATCAAAAGAATGTCGTATTTATTCAACACAGCCTGAACCGCCGCCCAATACCCGGCAGGCGGGGGTACGATACCACCTGTGCCCAGCACAGGTTCACCAATAAAAGCGGCAACAGTATCCGGCCCTTCAGCCAAAATCAGTGCTTCCAGTTTCGCGGCACAATCCGCAGAAAACTCTTCCTCTGACATGCCTTCCGCCGCGCCTCGTAAATAATATGGGGCTTCCGTGTGAAGAACTTGAGACAGCGGCAAATCGAACTTGTTATGAAACAGCTCCAACCCCGTCAAAGACCCTGTCATCAAACCAGAACCATGATACCCGCGCCAACGAGAGATGATTTTTTTCTTCTCAGGGCGACCCAGAATATTGTTGTAATACCAAACCAGCTTGATGTTGGTTTCATTCGCATCAGACCCGCTTTGGCCATAATAAACCTTGGACATATTAGCGGGTGCGCGATCCAAAATCATCTTTGACAAGGTGATAGAGGCCTCTGTGCCGTGGCCCACATAAGAATGGTAATAAGCCAATTCATGCGCCTGCTTAGCAATCGCCTCGGCGATTTCAGTGCGGCCATAACCCACGTTCACACAATAGAGCCCGGCAAATGCATCCAGCATTTTGCGGTCATCGCGATCAACAATGTAAACCCCTTCGCCGCCCGTGATCACCCGCGTCGGGGTATCCCCACGCGCGTGCTGTGCCAGATGTGTTGATGAGTGAAAAAAGTTTTCACGGTCCCATTTTGCCAGTTCGTCATTTGTCAGCATTTTCGTATTCCTTGTTTCATTCAACCCAGACGCCATTGGTCATGTCTTAACAACCAAGCCGCGCGGGGTAGTACATAGATTTTCAGCACCAGTTTCCGTGATCAAAACCGGTTCGGTTATTTCTATTCCGCCATCATCCAGCCAAAGGGCAGGCATAAAGTGGAACGTCATTCCAGGTTGCAACACGGTTTTGTCGTCACGGCGCAACGAATAGGTATGCTCACCCCAATCAGGTGGATAAGACAGCCCGATAGAATACCCACAACGGCTTTCCTTCTCAAAACCCAGCTTGTTTAGCGTGGCGTTAAAAGCATTGGCAATATCTTGCGCAAAATTACCGGGTTTAGCCTGCTCCATGCCCGCTTCAACCGCCTCCAGCACAGCACTTTCCGCTGCGCGATATTTTGCAGGTGGTTCACCCAGAAACAACGTGCGCGATTGCGGTGCATGATAACGGCGGTAAACACCCGCGATTTCAAAAAATGTCGCTTCACCTTTTTGCAACGCGCTATCGTCCCAGGTTAAATGTGGTGCTGTGGCATCTTCACCTGATGGTGCCAGCGGCACAATTGACGGGTAATCACCCCAATGCCCATCCGCACCCATAACCGCCGCATGATAAATATCCGCCACCAGTGCATTCTTTTTCATACCGGGCTCTGCCCGTTCCAAAATCGTTGCATGCATGTTTTCCACAATTCTGGCTGCACGGCGCATATAACTGATCTCGGTCTTGCTTTTTACGGCACGTTGCCAATTCACCAAAACATTGGCATTCACCCATTTCGCATCAGGCAATTCACCCAGCAACGACAGATAGGCGGCTGCGGTAAAATAGTAATTATCCATCTCCAGCCCGATAGCGGCCGTTTCCCAGCCCTGTGCCTTGATCAGCCCCGCCAAATCTTGCATCGGGTGTTTATCAGGGTTTTGCACATAGGTATCTTCATAGCCAAAAATATCATCATGACCCATATAAACCGTGCGTTTCGCCCCCAGCGCATCCATCGCACGCCCCCACCACAGTGGCATACCCTTTGGCCCGACAATCACCGCTTGGTGTACATAAAATGACCAACCGTCATACCCTGTCAGCCACGCCATGCTGGCAGGGTCAGTTACAACCAAAACCTCAATACCTGACACATCCATCGCGGCACGCACTTTGGCGATACGCGTCTCATATTCCAAAAGCGAAAAGGGAAGATTTTGGGTGCTCATATGGGGCTCTCCGTAGTTGCTTGACCGTTCATCACCGTTGCAAATGCACACTGGTTACTGCCAACAGTTTGTTATACCAATCATCTATGCAGATTTTATGCGTATTTAACTATAATATGTATTTTTAATGCAGTTTTTATAAAGATAGGAATGATATGAGCGCATTAGATGCTTTAGATAGAAAAATACTTCATGAGGTGCAGTTGAATAACCAATTAACCTCATCCCAAATATCTGAAAAGATCGGCCTGTCGCCCACGTCCACCCAACGCCGCCTGAACAAACTGCGACGCGATAAAATCATCGAAGGCGATGTCGCCATCGTTTCCAACGCTGCGGTCGGACGGCCACTAACCATGATGATCGCCGTCACATTAGAGCGCGAACGATCTGACATTATTGATCATTTCAAAAAAGCGGTACGCCGCGAACCTGTGGTGATGAGCGCTTACTATGTGACAGGTGATACCGATTTCGTTCTGATCATCAGCGCGCGCGATATGAAAGAATATGAAGAATTTACCCGCACGTTTCTATACGACAATTCCGATATCAAAGGCTTCAAAACCACGGTTGTGATGGACCGGATCAAGGCGTCTTTTTATATCCCACCTTGGGAATAAATTGGGCCTTTCAACTCTACCCATACGCGCTTAAGTTCTTGCCATGATCCGCGATGAATTCAACACATTTTGCAAGAACCTGCCCGCCACCACCCATGTGGTGCAATGGGGCAATGCGGATGTTTGGAAAGTGGGCGGCAAGGTCTTTGCCATATGCGGCTGGAACAAAGGCCGTGATGCCTTTACCTTCAAAGCATCCGAAATCGCCTTTGAGGTGTTGCGCGAAATGCCGGGCATTCGCCCCGCCCCTTATCTGGCATCTCGCGGGTTCAAATGGTTGCAGCATTATGAAGCGCCGGGGCTATCAGATGCGGAACTGGAAAAGCATATCACTTATTCTTATCAAATGATTGCAGCTGCCCTTACCAAGAAAAAACAACGCGAACTCGGCCTATAAAAAAAGCCCGCCGCAGGTATCTGCAACAGGCCTTAGTCAATATCGTCAGTGCTTTAGTTGGCGAAAACCGTAATACGGTAATCTTCTTCCGGATAACCCAAAGAATCCTGATCTTCAAAATTCGTATGGCAGTTATGGCAGAAGGATTGTTTGATCTTCATTACTTTGCCTTTAGGTTGCAATGCTGAATAAACCCAGTTGCCAAATTCATCTGCTTCACCTGCAGCAACTTTTTCCATAAAGAACAATGGACCGCGTTTGACCTTGCCCTTTTTGTTAACGTTAAAAGACTCTTTGGCGATTACTGTGCCCATAGGCATTTTTGCACCCTCATCTTTAAACCGCACATATTCCAGATAGCCTGTGTCATTGACAAAAGTAGTCAAAAACCGTGATCCGTGATTGCCAACTCCGCCGGGAACCGTTGCCGCAGCCCCCCATGATTGATAGGCAGTTGCACGTTCATCACCTTGCGATGTGTAACCCTCACGCAGTGCACCTTTGATACACTCGTAAAGTTCAACAACTTGCGCATCGGTCAGATCATCTTTGGCAACATCCGTGGTGCATTCTGCATATGCGGCGCCTGAGAATCCAAACATCGCGGCAGCGACCACACCAAAACTAATTCGTTTGCTTTTCATTATATACTCCAATGTTGCAGTCCAAAAACTGTATAGCTAGACCCACACTAGCTATCATAACCGCGCAAGATAGCCCTATAGACCTTACAAGTTATAACGATATTGTGAATTCGCGGGCTTTGCCCAGTATTTAACGGCTTTGCCTGTTAGGGATGGAATACATGAAGCTGAAATACCATATATAGGCTAACCCATAGATGTATCGCACCCTAAATTCCGTGTTTCTTCTCTATATTATTATGGTGATCCCGTCATATGAACTGGTTATAGACCTGTGGCAAGGCGATCGTTATTACGCCCAGATGATGCATACATCGGGTGTGGTTTCGACCTTTCTATTAGCCCTGTCACTGGCTGTAACACCATCGATCATGTTGCTCAGATATTTTCCCACTAGCAATCCTCTTAGCCGTTGGCTACGCATCCGCCGCCGCTATTTTGGCCTTGGCAGCTTTTATTACGCAAGCCTGCACTTGATTCACTACATTCGTCAGGTCGATGATCTTGAGGTCTTGGTTTATGAAGCACTCGACTTTGAGCTGGCCATTGGGTGGGTTGCATTGCTGATTTTCGCAGCTCTCGCGATCACATCCAACAATGCATCCCAAAGTCATCTGAAAACCAAATGGAAACGCCTGCACCAGTTAACCTACCTAGGCACCGCACTCACGTTCACCCACTGGATGCTGTTCGGTTTTTTTCTGGATCAGGCCCTGACATGGATGGCAGTTCTGGTGGTGATCAAATCAATCCATATCGGGATAAAATACCGTCGTAAAACGGCTTAAGCCTCGCGAACCCAAAAACACCATTACACACTAGGTTGGGTCTTTTGCATCGTATCCCTTTGGGCAAATTCCGCCTGCCATTTGGCCAAAGCATCACGGCCCTTACGCCAGTCACGGTCATCATGGCGGAAATCCAGATATTCCAACACAACACCCACCGCAATTTGTGCCATATCCAACGGCCCGTCCAAATGGCCTTCCCAGCCACTTTCCAACGCATCTAATGCCCGTTCAACCTTATCCCACTGCGCTTCAAGCCAGACGTTATAAACCATCTCTTCTGGCCGCACACGTTTTTCATAAACCATCAATACAGCGGCTTCCATCATACCATCAGCAGTTGCCTCTAGGGTTAAAGCTTCCCATAGTTGCGGGCCTGATGGGTACAAACCCCCCTCATTCTGATCATTCAAATACCGCGTGATCACACGGCTGTCGTAGATCGCAGCACCATCTTCACTAATCAGACACGGAATTTTTCCTAGTGGGTTTTGCGTGATCAACATATCATTTGGCGCCACAGGCGTGGTGTGCGCATCCATAAATTCCACTTGGTCTTCGATCCCAAGTTCAAGCAAACAAACCCGCACCTTTCGTGCAAAAGGCGAGGCCGTCGCAGAATATAATTTCATCATGTAATTTTCCTAAATCTAATCCGCCCCAGGGCAGACATATCAATTTCAATACCTTTACTTTGCGATCCAAACCGCACAGTGCGCACCCAGCGATAACTGCCATTAATCTGCTGCCCCGAAACATCACGATGCCCCGAAATTCCCTCAGTCACCATATCAAGACTATCTTCAACGGATTGTACAACAGGTGACACCTGAATATTGCGCGCCAGCGCCACAGCGCCTGCAACAAGGACCAGCGGTATAATCGGTAATGCCATATCAACCTCCTGAAAATCGTTATGCTCGTTTACGTCAGCTTGCCACGTCTATGTGATAAGGCCAAGCTTTTCTTGCGCAGCAAGGAATAATGGTTAAAAACATGTTAAAATCCATAAAAGACAAGTATATGTACAACAAAACCAAACTTAATATTCAAGACCATTTAGACGGCGCCGCCACTCTTGTCCTAAGGCTTGGCCTGTCATGGTTCATCTTCCTTTGGGCCGCCCACAAACTGATCACCCCCAAACAATACCAAAACCTTGCACGGCATTTTGATGGTGTTGATGTCAGCCTGGCGCAAGTCTACACAATAGGATCATTACAGATACTGTTATGCATTCTGGTGGCTTTAGGGATAGCGCGATATTTTTCCTACAGCAGCTTATTGGTCATGCATTCCTTCACCATCACCCGCCGTTGGGAAGGTTTTTTTGACCCCTTCGCCCTTAGCCCGCGCGGCTTTCCAATCCACCGCAATCAGGTCATTGATCTGGCAGTTTTTGCCGCCTTCATCGCACTTGTCCTGCTGATCAGGCGTGATCACTATTCCATAGGCGCGTGGTTAGCCCGCAAAGGGCTCGGCAAATGATGGCTTTAAGCAGGTGGATTTTTCATCAACGCGGCAATAGCCCCATACTCTGCCCCGAACCCGGTTTTGGCCAAAGCATCCGCTGCCGCTATCCGCTCATCATCAGGCTTGTTTTGCGCCAGCTTCCAAGTGCCATCAACACTTTCAACATCCATCGCAATCGGCACGATCTGACGCAGCATTTTTCCCAAAGCATCGTCTGATACTTTATCAAGTTTCCACACAGGTTTCGGTAAAAGCCGCGTCTCCATATTATCCGACAAACGTTCCAGAATACCGCGCAACTCTGAATCAGGCAGCAAGCGCAAAGACCCGCGCAAATGCACCGCCACATAATTCCATGTCGGTACCAGATTTTCCGTGCCGTACCAATCAGGTGAGATATAACCATCCCCGCCATTAACCGCGACCACCGCTTTTTGCGGTTCCTTCAACGCACGCGCAATCGGATTGGAACGCACCAGATGCGCCTCTAGATAAGTGCCATCCGTCGATAGTTGAAAAGGAATATGCGCAATCAACGGGCCATCATCCCCGTTGACAGATAAAGCCCCGAAACTGCGCTCATGGGCAAACGCCAGATTTTGCGCTTTTTCAGTTTTGCGAAATACTGGGTTCGGATGCATTTTGGTTCCTCCAGTTAGCCCTAAGCATAAGGATTACTATTGAAGTTCTTTTTCGCAGGTGCGCAAGTGTTTAATGACCGCTCTGAGCCCTAATTGGACCTTAAAAAACACATAACTCTTCGTATGAGACCATGACATGTTCAACATATGGTGGTCGCTGCTTCAAACGCTCATGATAAGCTGCGAGTGCAGGCAGCTTATCTCGTTGAATGTCGATGTCGTAGTATCTGAAAAGAATGTGACCAAATTGTATATCTGCTAGTGTAAAGGCATTGCCGGCGATGAACGGATGTCGAGCTAGAAGCCCGTCAGCGATTTTCAGTTTGATCTCTAGGGCTGTCAGCGCATCAATAATTGCTTGATGGTCTTTGTTCTTACTAGCCGTTCGAACAACCCGCCAGAACACCGGAACCGTAAATCCCGATGCGATATTGATTTTTGACCATTCTGCCCATCGATCAACTTCTGTCCGCGCTATCAACTCAGTAGGCCAGAAATCTTTTTGACCGTACTTATTTGCGAGGTATCTAAGTATACAACCTGTCTCCCAGAGAGGCGGATTGGAGCCATCCTGCACCACAGGCACCGTACGGTTGGGATTTAATTCCGCGAATGCTTCTGTATCCGTGCCACCATATCGCCCCCCAATATCATTGCGTTGATACTGCAGTTCAAGCTCACCCAAGCACCACATGAGGGCCTGAACGTTCGATGAGGTTTTCCTGCCCCAGACCGTAATCATGCTGCCACCTCCCAAAGAACATTACACCTCCTAGCATCAGTTAAAAATTGAATTGGGTCAACGGCAGCTTTGTCCGCTCACCCGGCATAAGATGTGTATTAAATAACCTCAGGTGGAAAAACCGTTACGTCATTGCCTGCAACCCATTTCGGGTATTTTTTCATAATACGTTTGAATGCATCGGATTCTAAAAATACTAACAACCAAGGTTTCAGATTTTCCCAATCCTGCGTATAAAACCAATCCCGATCCACATGTGCAAACTGGCGCACAAACGGGGCTATGCCAATGTCCGCGACCGACCGTTTTTGGCCATATAAATACGATTGCCCTGCCAGCATGCCGTCCAATTCATGCAAGAACGCCAAAGCCTTTTCACGGGCCGCAAATGCCGCCACCTGATCACTGCGATAAAGGTATTTATAGGCGTCCAGATGTGGTTTGAAATCAGCATCCATCCGTTCGATTAAAGCCAAAGCATCGCGCATATTCCCTTGGTCAGGCATCAGGTTTTCGCCCGCGTCAGATGTATCCAAGGCCCAGCGCATCACATCCAGACTTTCTTCCAGAACCAACCCACCCTCCAGCACCATGACAGGCACCGTTGCCTTTTCAGAGGCGACAAGCAATTCAGGGGCTTTGTCGCGCAAGATAATCTCGCGTAATTCCACCTCAACACTCCCCGCCTCCAAC
>CAXMSA010000005.1:6107-61509 GCA_964195605.1 uncultured Amylibacter sp. | reverse complement strand
TATAGGCGATCTGTGTGGTGATGGTGTAAAGCACCCCGTACCAGATCAGATCGAACCCCAGCACTTTAACCAGCGGCACATAAAGTGGTGCTACGATAACCAACATGGCTGTGTCATCCAGAAATGTACCCATGACGATGAACGAAAGCTGCATCAGGATCAGGATTGTCCATGGGCTTAAGCCCATTTGGTCACGAAACAGGTTATCAATGGCTTTAACCGCACCGAGCCCGTCAAAAACCGCGCCGAAACCAAGGGCGGCCAGCACGATCAGCATAAACATACAGGAGATCGCCAAAGTATTGCGAACCGAGTTTTCAAACACCAGACGGGTCATACGCCCTTTAAGTATGGCGGCGATAAAGGCTGCCATGGCACCAATGGCTGAACTTTCCACCAAGCTTGTGTAGCCTTTGATAAAGGGGATCATCATTGAGAAAAAGATCACCAGTGGTAACATTCCCGCAAGCAGAAGTTTGCGTTTTTCAGCTTTGGAAATCTTTGCGATCTCTTCCTTGGGTAAGGCAGGCCCCAGTGCCGGGTTCAGCTTGCACCGGATGTAGATGTAAACGATGAACATACCTGCCATCATGAGGCCCGGTATCGCCCCTGCCAACCACAGTTGCCCAACAGGTTGGCGCGCGATCATCGCATAAAGCACCAACACTACAGAAGGCGGTACCAGAATACCTAAGGATGATCCCGCTTGGATCACCCCCGTGACCATACGTTTGTCATACCCCCGTCTGAGCAATTCAGGCAGTGCAATTGTCGCCCCAATGGCCATGCCCGCCACAGACAGCCCGTTCATTGCCGAGATCAGCACCATCAGCCCGATGGTGCCAATGGCCAACCCGCCGTTAATGGGCCCCATCCAGACGTGGAACATCTTATAAAGATCTTCGGCGATTTTACTTTCCGACAGCACATAGCCCATGAAAATAAACATTGGTAACGTTAGCATCGGGTACCATTTCATCACCTTCATGGCAGCACCAAATGGAATGTTAGAGCCACCTCCGCCCCATAAAGCCAGGGCTGCAACCGCTGCAATGCCGCCAATAGCCCCAAAAACTCTTTGCCCTGTCATCAGCATCAGCATCAGTGACGAGAACATGAAAATCGCGATAAATTCTTGAGACATTAAATGGGATTCCCTTTAAGCGTGGCAATATCTTTGAACAGTTCGGATATCGCCTGTAGCAACATCATAAATATCCCAACACACATCATGGATTTGATCGGCCACATCAGTGGCCGCCACATGGATGGGCTGTGTTCTTGATATTTAATGGCATATTGTGTGGATTCGATGCCGCCATACAGCATCACCCCTAGATAGAAGATCAGGACAAAAATGGTAATGCTGTCCACCCAAGCCTTTTTGCGAACCGACCATTCGCTATAAAACAAATCCATCCGCACATTGGCCCCAAGCTGGATCGAATAAGCACCGCCCAGCAAATAATAAGCCACAAGGATATATTGCGCGACCTCTAAGGTCCAAAACGATGGTATGATAAAGGCTTGTTTAGATATGGTTGACCACATCAAAACGCCCATTAAAGCAAAAATACCATACATCATCACACGCCCAATCAGATAATTGAACCGGTCAACTACCCGCACAAAGGTGGTCATGATTTTTGGCATGCTGGCTCTCCCCAAAGTATTCTTTTATACAATGACACTAATAATCGTTCGTGCGTCAACAATTTTTTGCTCTTTTTGTAAAAAATTCTTCAAAGAGCATAGATGTGAAACATTTCACATAAAAATTATAAACACACGTTAACATTTGCATTATTCAATCCCCTTTTCAATTTAGCGTTGGGGGCTTTATCTGATACCGGCATGTCAATCTCACTCAGGTTACGCACATTAAATGGCCCGGCTCGCATAAATTTTATGTGATCTGCAACAATGATGGTCTGTGCTGAAGCTGCACTCATCGCACGTGCAACCAGCATTTTTACATTACCGACCCGTACCATTGGCGGTGACATAGGTGGACAGTATTCTGGCAAAACGTTAAGCCTTGAAGGCATTCTACCGGGAAACAACAATGCCTAAGCCCCGTCTTTCAGATGATTGTTTTGATGTTGCCATTATAGGTGCTGGCGTTGTCGGCTGTGCTATGGCGCGCCGCTTCACTTTGGATGGTGCGCGGGTGGTGGTGCTTGAAAAGGCCGCGGATGTTCTGGACGGGGCATCGAAAGCCAATAGTGCTATATTACATACGGGCTTTGATGCGCCGCCGGGTTCATTGGAGCAGGCCTGTGTTGCGAACGGGTATCGCGAATACCTGGAAATCCGCGAAAGCCTTGGTCTGCCGTTGTTGAAGTCAGGTGCCATGGTTCTGGCTTGGGATGATGTGCAATTGGCCAAGCTTGAAGAGTTGATTGCAAAGGCACATCAAAATGGGGTCATGGATGTGGCGATGCGCAGTCGCGCAGAAATATTGACGCAAGAGCCACAGCTTGCATCCCATCTTATTGGCGGCTTTGTGGTGCCTGGTGAATATCTGATTGATCCGTGGGCATCTGCCCATGCTTATATATTGCAGGCCCTTGCGAACGGGGCAGAACTATATCGCGAGCATGAGGTTTTGTCGGGTCAGTTCGACGGGGATAAATGGTCGATTGAAACCACAAAAGGAGCGGTGCGCAGCAAGCAGGTTATCAACTGTGCAGGGCTATATGGTGACGTGATTGACCAACGGTTGTTGGGCAAAAGCAGCTTCACCATCAAACCACGCAAGGGGCAATTTGTGGTGTTTGATAAGCCTGCCTCTGATCTGGTTGACGCGGTGATATTGCCGGTGCCAACCGCCACCACCAAAGGCGTAGTGATTTTCCGCACCATCTTTGGAAATCTTGCGGTCGGGCCTACGGCAGAAGAACAGGTTAGTCGCACGGATGCCTCAACTGAGGCAGACACGTTGGAAGAATTACGCGCCAAGGGTATAGAAATATTACCTGCCTTAGAAAAATACGAGGTGACGGCGGTCTATGCGGGCTTGCGCCCTGCGACAGAGTTTCAGGATTATCAGATCAATCAAGATGTGGCACAGAATTACATTACAGTTGGCGGTATCCGTTCAACCGGTTTAAGTGCCGCGTTAGGAATTGCCCGGCATGTAACCTTAATGAATACTAAAGCCGAATTTAGCGATAAACCGATTACTGCCCCGATCTGCCCAAGCCCTGACCGTCTGTCAAATTATCATCCCCGCGATTGGCAAAGCCCTGATCATGGCGGCATCATTTGTCATTGTGAACTTGTCACACGGCGCGAGATTGAAGCTGCTTTGAACGGCCCGATGCCACCTGCTACGCTGCAAGGCTTAAAGCGACGCACGCGGGTTTGCATGGGGCGGTGTCAGGGGTTTTACTGCACCGGGCCTTTGTCTGAAATCATACAAGGGCGGATCTATCCGCCGATTGGGGTTGCAGATGAGTAAGGCTGATATGAATTGCACAGTTGCCATTGTTGGTGGTGGCACAGCCGGGTTAGCACTGGCAACTGAATTGAAACGCCATGGTGTGATCGGTGTTGTTGTGCTTGAGCGCGAACCGCAAGCAGGCGGTGTGCCACGCCATTGCGGGCATTATCCATTTGGTGTGCGGGAATTGAAGCGTGTGTTGAAGGGACCGGATTATGCGCGCAAGCTTGTGCATAACACGTTGGCGGCAGGTGTGGAGATACGCACAGATACCACTGTTACAGCCCTGCATCCCAATGCGCGCCTAAGCTTGTCTACGCCAGACGGATTAATGGAATTGCAGGCCCAGCGTGTGGTGCTTTGTACCGGTGTGCGTGAAAGCAGCCGCGCGCAACGTTTCCTTGGTGGGCAACGCCCGATGGGTGTTATTTCCACGGGTGCGCTGCAATCAATGGTTTATCTGCATGGCTTACGCCCGTTTCGCAGGCCTGTTATTTTGGGCACAGAACTGGTCTCATTCTCGGCCATTATGACTTGTCATCATATGGGGATACGCCCCAAAGCGATGCTTGAGGAAAATGACCGTGTTACAGTGCGCCAGTTCATGCGGCCCTATCCTGCGATCAAGGGTATTGCGCTTAAATGTGGTGTCCGCAATTTGCGCATTCTCGGCGATAAGATCGTTGAGGCGGTTGAATACATTGATACCAATGGTGCCCGTCAGACAATAGAAACTGATGGCGTGATTGTGACAGGTGGGTTTCGTCCTGAAAGTGCTTTGCTACACGCCAGCCATATAGAGATTGATCCTGCAACGGGCGGGCCAAGTGTTGATCAATATGGGCGCAGTTCTGACCCCAGCTATTTTTGCACAGGCAATCTGTTGCGTCCGGTTGAAACATCATCTTGGTGTTGGCATGAGGCGGTTGAATGTGCTGCGCGTGTTGTGCAGGATCTGGCGCAACCCATTGGCGATTGCGCATTTGTACCGCTTACATCGGTCGACCCGACAATCCGGTTTGTCATGCCGCAATGGCTGGTTTTATCGGATGCCCCAAATGCGATGAAAAATATGCAAATCCGTTTGAATGAACCTGCGATCGGGCATTTGACGGCGCATTCTGGCGGTAAAACCCTATGGGGTGATTTTATTCAATCACGCCCTGAACGGCGTATCCTTGCCCCCTTGGCACCTTTGTTAAAGTCGGGTTTAACTGCACCAATAGAGTTGGAAATACTAAAGGGGTAATCAGATGCGCTTTGCCGCCATTGATCAAGGAACGACCAGCACGCGGGCTTTGGTTGTTGATGAAGCGGGTGCGTTACAGGTTGTTCATTCCGTTGAGCACCAACAGATTTACCCACAATCAGGTTGGGTTGAACATGACCCGCAAGAGCTGATCCGCAACATTCAAGCCTGTGCGGATGCGGTGGGTATGGTCGATGCCATTGGTATTGATAATCAGGGTGAAAGTTGTTTGGCATGGGATGCGAACAGCAAAACAGCCTTATCACCTGTGATTGTCTGGCAGGATAACCGCACAGCGGATCAGATTGAGGGTTTAAAAAAACAAGGGTATGAGGCTGAGACCCTGACCCGCGCGGGCCTGCCGCTTGATCCGTATTTTTCCGCCAGCAAATTGGCTTGGATTGTTAAGAATATTCCTGCGGCAAGCGATGCGTTTGCGAAGGGAACTTTGCGCCTTGGCACTACGGACGCTTATTTTTTGGATCGATTGACAGGGCGGTTTGTAACTGATGTCAGCACCGCGTCACGTACTTCGTTGATGAATTTAGAAACGCTGGAATGGGACCCAGTGCTTTGTGATCTGTTTGAGGTGCCGATTGAAAGCTTACCCAAGATTGTTCCGACTACTGGTGATTTTGGGACTTTGGAAACGCTAAATGGGCCTATGCCCGTGACGGCCAGTGTCGTGGATCAGCAAGCAGCACTTTACGGTTTTGGTTGCCGAAAATCTGGGGATGCGAAGATCACTTTTGGCACCGGGGCTTTTGCCTTGATGGTAACGGGCACAAAAATTCACCGGCAGCCCGAACAAGGGCTGTTGCCAACAGTTGCCTGGCAACTGGGGGATGCGCCTGCGGTTTATGCGCTGGACGGCGGGGTTTATACTGCCAGTGCGGCGCTTAACTGGGCGAAATCGCTAGGGCTGTTTTCTGATTTTACCCAGATAAATGCGTTTGATAAATCTGCTGCCATTGATAGTGGTCTGGTTTTTGTCCCGGCACTTTCGGGGTTAGGCTGCCCGCATTGGGATACAACAGCACGTGGTATGTGGTTGGGGCTATCATTGGACCATGGGCCGAAAGATATGGTGCAGGCGATACTGGAAGGCGTGGCGCTTCGGGCCGGGCAGGTGATAAACGCGATGGCGGCATGTGTGCCCTTACACGGGCCATTGCCGATAGATGGCGGAATGAGCAAAAACGCTTATTTCACCCAGTTTCTGGCCGATGTGTTGAGGCGTGAAATACGGCCTGCGTCGGTTCCTGAACTGACAGGTCTTGGTACGGCGCAACTTGCGGCGAAAGCTTTGGGTCATGACCTTGGTAATGTGATGTCGTTTGATCAGTGTCACCCGAAAACTAAGCATTGCAATGCTATGGGCCTGTTTGATCAGGCCTGCCAGATGTCACGGCAATGGCATAGACCATAGCACGGCGAATGGCCCCATCGACCTAATTTGGTTGGTGGGGTTCGCGTGTATATTTGATGTGTTTGTAATAAAGAGGCAGGCCTGCCGTTTGTAGCTATAAGGCCGAACAAGGTGGAATACCCTTGCACCTATTCTTACCGGTAATTTCGGTGGTCTTCGCATTTGGCGTTGTTACCCGCCCTTTGAAAACCCGTGAACTACTTCTGACGTCTGGGATGTTATACACCTGAAAGGGTTTAGGCTTTGTTAGGGCAGCGTTCGGTCAAACCTGTTCGAACTGCTCGCTTTTGGAATTATAGGCTTCCAGCCCGCCACCGCGGATGTCCATCCATAGGCCGTGTAAGGCAAGGTCTTCGTTATCAACACGTTCTTTGATGAAAGGGAAAGTCAGCAGATTTTCCAGTGACACAAGAACGCATTCATGTTCCAGCGCGGTGATCTGTTCTTCGCGTGTGCCACCTTTTGCCGCTACGCGTTCATAGCCGTCGCGCAGGATATCCATCCAGCGGCCGACAAAACTGGTTTTGTCTTCCAACTCGGGGGCTTTGCCTGAGCACATGTCATGGCAGCCGTTAATACCGCCACAATGTGAGTGGCCGATCACCATGATGTTGGTGATACCCAAAGATTTGACCGCATATTCAACGGCGGCCGATGTGCCGTGGTGATCGCCGTCAGGGGAAAACTTAGGCACCAGATTAGCGATATTGCGGTGAATGAAAAACTCACCGGTTTCCGCACCGAATACGGATGTGACGTGCATACGGCTATCACAACATGAGATCACCATGGTGCGCGGATGCTGACCGCTGTCAACCAACTTGGCAAACCAGGCTTTGTTTTCCTGAAACTGCGTAGCCCGCCAGCCGTGATAACGGTTGATCAGGAAAGAGGGCAAGGGTTTGATATATTTCATAGTGCGGTACGTTTCCAATATGTGCCTAATTTTCCTAGATTTGCGCGCATAATTCAAGGGCTACGAACGCTTTGGTTAGGATTTATTTTCCGCTCTTTGGTTAGCCTTAGCCAAAGAGCAGGGTTTGTGTGTGTTTGAACGTGTTATATTCGAGATTTCGGATAAGCTATGTCAGTTGGAAATGGCGGTATATGAAGGAGATTTGAAAACGGCTGAACGCTGCGCGCGTAATCTGCGCACGCAAAGCCCTCAGGTTGGTTTACAAAGCCTGGCACATATTTCCAATGATATGATTGATGTAATTTTGCAAAATAACCCTGATGCTTTGCATGCGATCTGCCACAGTATGGTGTGTTTGGGCGAGGCCAGCTAGTTTCAATTGGCAGAATTACCACACATGCTGGCCGATCAATAGCCGCTTTGGCTTGAAGCACGGGGGGATTCGGGTAGGGTTATCTGAAAAATCAGGAGTTCCCAAATGCGCCCGAAATTTGCAGGCAAAACCCAAAAAGCCATCCCGATAGACTTTATTAACCTTGATGAGTTGGGGAAATGGATGGCAAAAAAGCCCAAAGCGGTGCAGGTTTGGGTGAAGGCCAGCGGTTTTACAGGTGCATTGGGGCAGGTTCTGACGTTGCCAGATGCAAATGGAAAGATCGCGCGTGTTTTAGCCGGATGGGGCAGCCCAGAAGCCCGTGGGCGTGGACGATTCTGGGCGGCGTCCGTCGCGATGAAGCTTCCCAAAGGTATTTATGAATTTGGTACAGGCTTGCAGAAATCCGATCTGGAAGAGGCCCATCTTTCATGGCTTTTGGCGCAGTATGCTTTTGACCGTTATACAGTGAAATCGGGTGCGGTAGCACAATTGAAACCAAGTCAGCATGTGGATGTGAAACGTATGGAAATACTGGCTTCGGGTGAATTTTTATCCCGTGATCTAATCAATGTGCCTGCGTCAGATATGGGGCCAGACGCATTGGACGCGGCATTTCGCAAGTTGGGCAAAGACCACGGGGCGAAGGTCTCGGTTATCAAAGGGGCAGCTTTGCTAAAAAAGAACTTCCCGATGATCCACGCGGTTGGACGGGCGTCTGATCAGGCGCCACGGTTGCTGGATATGATTTGGGGCAACCCGCGCCATCCGAAAGTGACGCTTGTGGGTAAAGGCGTGTGTTTTGATACTGGCGGGTTGAATATTAAACCCGGGTCATCAATGGGGTTGATGAAAAAAGATATGGGCGGGTCGGCCACAGTAATGGGGCTTGCGCATATGATAATGGCGCTAGGGTTGAAACTGCGTTTGCGGGTGATTGTGCCTGCGGTTGAAAATTCAATATCAGCAGGGGCGTTTCGGCCACAGGATGTTTTGACATCGCGCAAAGGCCTGAGCGTTGAGGTTAACAATACCGATGCCGAAGGGCGTTTGGTTCTGGCCGATGCGCTGGCTTATGCGGATGAAGAAAAACCGGATTTAATGGTCTGTATGGCCACGCTTACCGGGGCTGCACGTGTGGCTCTTGGTCCCGATGTGCCACCGTTTTTTACGGATAATGACAAGCTGGCCGGGGTCATTGGCAAAGCCGCGCAAAAAGAGGCTGACCCTTTGTGGCGGTTGCCGTTTTGGGATCCCTATGAACCAGTGATCGAGCCAGATGTGGCGGATCTTGATAATGCGCCTGCAGGTGGGTTTGGCGGCGCGATCACGGCTGCCCTTTTCTTGCGGCGGTTTGTTGAGCATGCGCATGATTTTGTGCATCTTGATTTATACGGCTGGACCCCAGCTGCAAAACCCGGGCGTACAAAAGGCGGTGCCTGCCAGTCAGCGCGTGCACTGTTGCGGGTGATAGAACAGGGCTACTGCAATGGTTGATCTACGAAGGTTCCCTTGCAACGGGCGCGTGGCGCATGAAAGCCTAAGGGGCCAAGTTGAAGATGTGAAATTTGTACAAGGGCAGTTGATGCAAATCGGGGTGCCGGTTGCCGGTATGTTTATGGGGGATAAAACTAGCTTTGCCCGCCAGATGACGTTTGGCGAAGAATTTCTGGTATTAGAAGACGATCCTGAAACTGGTTATGCCTATGGTCAATGTGTGTTTGATAATTATGTGGGTTATATCAAATCAGATGGCTTGGTGCCTACGCAGACGGCCACCCATAACGTGAAACGCATGAACGCGCATATCTACCCAGAACCCAATATGAAAACAGTACCTTTGATGGCTCTGCCAATGGGGGCACAATTAACTGTGACATCTATAAAAGATGGTTACGCGACCCTTGCTGCAGGTGGGTATATTCCTGAACAGGCGATCGGCCCTTTGGATCAATACGCGGCTGATATGGTTCTCATCGCCGAAGAATATCTGGGTGCAGCTTACCTTTGGGGTGGTGACAGTTACCAGGGGATTGATTGTTCGGGACTTGTGCAAACCGCAATGCGTGCATGCGGACAGGATTGCCCGCGCGATAGCGATATGCAGCAGGCCGAAGTCGGTAAAGAGTTTGGCGATAATACCCCGTTGCAACGCGGCGATCTTATTTTTTGGAAAGGCCATGTGGGCATTATGACGGATGAGGTAACGTTATTACATGCCAATGCACATCATATGCGTGTAACGCGGGAAGCTTTGGGCGCAGTCGCGAAGCGTATTTTGAAAACAGAAGGCTTGGAAATCGCCTGTCGTAGGCGACCTTAATCGACTAGCTTAATCATTTTACGCTCCAACACGCGTAAAACCGCCTTTAGGTCATTGCCGCGTTTCAGAATACGGCCATCCATACCGATTACCGCATATACCCCTTGTTTCATTGACATTTTAGGGCGTTTTTCGATGCGATAAATCGGATGCTCGGCTGTACGTCTGAAAATTGAAAAAATGGCGACATCTTTTAGCGGGGATATCCCGTAATCCCGCCATTTACCGGCTGCAACCATACGCCCATAGAGCGACATGATATGGGCAAGCTCCGTCCTGTGAAAGTGGATGGGGAATTTTTGGTGGCTTGCTGTGCCAAGGTGTGCATCCTGAAACATGTTTTAAGTGTGCGGGTTTCAGAGGTTGAAATCAAGACTTTAAAATTAACGCGAAGGTAAATACCCTGTTTGGCTTTATTCCCAATAAAGAGTGAACAGGGTACGACATTATAAAAGAATTGTGCCGTATCTACGTAGTATTTAGATGTAATAGCCTAGTTAATCGTAATATTTGTTTAATTTTCGTACAAAGCCAAGAAAAAGCCATAAAGATTTCAATGTATTGCCCAGATCTAAAGCCAAAAGATGCGGGTAGCTAGCAATCAGCTTCCCTCGGTGCCGTGGCTTTTATGCCCCCACCTCATGTTACGGCACCGAGGACTACACCCTTTCCTGATATTGACCTCTACAGACTATTGAGCTTTGGTGCTTTTGAATCCTTTTGGAGTAAAAAATGCGCGATTTTCAATATCCGGGCCGCTCGCCTGTTTTTGCCACGAACGGTATGTGTGCTACATCACACCCGTTAGCTGCGAAAACTGCAGTACAAATTCTGGAAAGTGGCGGCAATGCTGTGGATGCGGCTATTGCGGCAGCCGTTCTATTGGGAATTTGTGAGCCGCAAATGACAGGGATAGGCGGGGATTGCTTTGTTTTACTTTCTTTGCCGGGTTCGGATGAAGTTATTGCCTTGAATGGTTCTGGTCGGGCCCCTGCGGGCCAGTCGGCAGAAAAAATGCGCGCATCTGGCCACAAAACCGTGCCGATGCAAGGCGTGGAAGCGGTGACGATACCAGGCGCGATAGATGCGTTTTGCCAACTTTCGAAAGATTACGGAAAAATTGGATTGGCGTCTGCTTTGGCCCCTGCAATTTACTACGCGAAAGCGGGTGTGCCTGTGGCCCCGCGCGTGGCTTTTGACTGGAAACTGGCAGAGGGCAGGTTGCAGGGTGATGCGCAGAGGTTTTATTTATTTGATGGAAGAGCCCCAAAGATAGGGCAGATTTTCCATGCATCCAATCAGGCGAAGGTTTTGGAACGTATCACATTGGAAGGCCGCCGTGGATTTTACGAAGGCGAAGTAGCCGCGGATATGGTTGCATCCCTGAACGCGTTGGGTGGGGTGCATACGTTGGATGATTTTGCCAATACCGCCTGTGAATACACCACGCCGCTTTCCGGCGAGTATAAAGGGACGGAACTTGTTGAACATCCACCGAACGGCCAAGGTGCTACGGCAATTTTGATGAATAACATCCTGTCACAGTTTGATATTGCCGGAATGAAAGCTTTCGGGTCAGAGCGCGCACATATTGAGGCAGAGGCGGCGAAGTTGGCCTATGATGCCCGCAACCGTATTATTGCCGACCCTGATCTAACCTTGCGTCTTGATCATATGCTGTCACTTGATACTGCCAATGCACTAGCGGCTTTAATTGATCCTAAAAAGGCAATGGTATCAGCGACCAAGATCAGTGAAAATGTACATAAGGATACAGTTTATCTGACGGTGGTGGATAAGGATCAGATGTCAGTATCGTTGATCTATTCGATCTACAATAGCTTTGGGTCGGGCCTGGCGTCTTCGAAGTTCGGCATCAATTTTCAGAACCGTGGCAGTGGGTTTACCTTGCAACAGGGCCACCCGAATGAAGCAATGGGCGGGCGCCGACCGATGCATACAATTATTCCAGGCATGCTGCGCAAAGACGGTAAGGTGACAATGCCGTTTGGTGTGATGGGCGGGGCTTACCAGCCTAACGGGCACGCACGGTTCATGTCAAACATGCTGGATTTCGGCATGGATATGCAGGCGGCAATAGATGCGCCGCGTTGTTTTGACGATGGGTTTGTAATGAATGTGGAGCGCGGTTATAGCGATGCAGTGCGTTCCGAGCTTGCCGATATGGGGCATAATGTAATGATACCCGAAGTGGCCATTGGCGGCGCACAATCCATATTGATCAACCATGAAACAGGTGTACTTGAAGCGGCATCAGATGCGCGTAAAGATGGCTGTGCGCTGGGGTATTAAGCCCTAGTTCATCTGCACTTCTAACCGGTACTGCCCGTTGTTCATCGCACCAAACAGGTCTTCGACCTCTGGGTGATCAATGGGTTTGCCGGTTTCATCCATCTCAAGATTTTGCTCTGAAACATAGGCCACGTAATAGGATGTATCGTTTTCAGCAAACAAATGGTAATAGGGCTGTTCTTTACTGGGGCGTTTATCTTCGGGAATAGACTCCCACCATTCATCGGTGTTTGAGAATTGTGGGTCCACGTCAAAAATAACACCACGAAACGGGTGTTTCTTATGGCGTACGACCGTACCTATTGCATATTTCGCGTTTACTTGCAGCATATTGCGCCCCGAATCCCCAAGTTCTAGCTTGCATCTATTTGTTTATATGACCATGGATCTATGAAGCTAGACTAAAAATCAACATAAAAAAGGGAAACAGTTTGTGAACTTATTGTTAACAGTGCTGCAAATCGTGGCCCCTGTATTTTTGTTGGCTTTCATCGGGTTTGTCTGGGTTAAGCGTGGAAATGAATACCGTGTTGCTTTCGTGACCCAACTGGCGATGTCACTTTCAGTGCCATGCTTGATTTTTGTCGCTTTGATGAAGGCTGATATAGAGCGCAGTGCGATGACGGTTACATTCTTGGCGGCTTGTGCCGCTTATCTGCTGGTCACGGTTGTTTTTACCATTTTGGTAAAGCTGATGGGTTTGAGTATACGCACATATCTGGCCCCACTGATCTTTGGCAATACGGGCAATCTTGGCCTGCCATTGGCGCTATTTGCCTTTGGTGAGGTGGGGCTAAGCTATGCCATCATCATTTTCGCAGTGATGGCAATTTATTCCTTTTCGTTCGGCATATGGTTGGTGTCAGGTGGCGGGTCAGTGATGAAAATCATCAAAGAACCCTTGGTGGCGGCAACTTTGCTGGGGGCTTTGTTTTTGTATCAGGGTTGGCAAACGCCTGAGTGGTTAACCAATACGTTAGAGCTGATCGGGCAAATGGCGATCCCTTTGATGTTGATCACACTTGGTGTGGCCCTTGCGCGGCTTAAGGCTGATAGTTTTGGGCGGGCCTTTGGACTGTCTATATTCAAGGCAGCAGTTTGTGCTGGGCTGGCTTGGGTGACGGGGACGTATTTTGGGTTGAACCCGATTGCACTGGCGGTTTTGGTAATGCAGGTTTCAACGCCTGTTGCTGTTACATCTTACCTGTTAGCGGAAAAATACGGTGCCGATGCGAATGAGGTTGCAGGGCTGGTTGTGGTGTCAACGCTTCTGTCAGTGATCACAATCCCGATAACATTGGCGTTTTTTGTCTAAACATTTTGTCTTGCTTCGGCTATACTGCGTTTAAACACCAGCGACAGACTGGGAAGAGAGCAGATGAAAAAAATACTTCTTTTAATAAGCGCATTGGTATTGGTGTCCTGTTCGGATAGCGGCCAAGGCCCGCCGCGTAATCTGGACAATGCCTGTTCAATGAAATCCCAACGCCCCGGCTGGTTCAAAGCAATGGCGAAAGCCGAGCATAAATGGGGCGTTCCCACGCCTGTTTATATGGCGGCGATTTATCAAGAGTCGAAATTCAACCCCGGTGCAAGAACCCCTTACCGTTTTGCTTTAGGCGTAATCCCAATGGGTCGCCAATCATCGGCTTATGGTTATTCTCAGGCATTGGATGCCACATGGGGCGAATATAAACGTCAGGAAGGCGGCTTTGGTGCAAAGCGCAATAATTTTGCGGATGCTGTAGATTTTATGGGCTGGTATATGGATGAAAGCGAAAGCCGTAACGGTATCTCTAAGTTTGATATGTATAATCAATATCTGGCTTACCACGACGGGCATACAGGCTATGCGCGCGGGACTTACCGCCGGAAAGCATGGTTGATGCGGGTCGCCGGTGAGGTAGAGGCGCGGGCAATTATGTATCAGAACCAGCTTAGAACCTGTTCTTAACCCGAAACGCTATAAAGACTTTATCTGTCAGAAGCTTGGCCCAGGTCAATTGCGATTTGATCAATGTCAAACAAGCGTTCTACCAGGCGGGCATTTTTATTTAATGCGCCAAGAATAACGGTGGTTTTACGGCCTGCCTGATCCGTAGTCGTCCATTGGCGCAATGCAATGGGGTCAGCACTAAAGGCCAGCTGAATATTACCACGTTTTGGGTGTTTCGGGTCTTGGGCAGTAACCTTGGTCAGCGCGCCGTCTTCAATATGATTAATGATCATACCGCTTTTCTTCAGGTTAATATGTTTTTTCAAAATAATGCCCAAAGGCGTTCTACCAATGGGAAACCCTTGCGGCCCTGCGGATGATTTTTTGTCGAATATCGCGATTTGGCCAGCGCTTGCGACAACTAAAGCGGGGTTTGGATTGGCATATTCAAACCGCATTCTGCCAGGCCGTTTGATCATAAATTCACCCTTGGACTGTGTCTTATCAGCATTCATTTGGGTGAAACTGCCTTTGGCTGATTTCAGCTGATTAAGGTAGCCCGATATCTGATCCAACGACAACTTTTCAGCACTCGCCATCGTGGGGGCAAGGCAAAGCAGGGTCGCGGTTATTTTTGCGATAGTTTTCATAAGGTGTATTTAATCAGGATTTTGAGAAATTCAAACCATGAAGTACATATGGTGTTGCGCAAGGCATAATATCGCTGATGTTCATGGTTTGCCCTTATAAAAGATGGCAGGTTCCTATTCAGGCAGCAATATATCGCGTTTACCGACATGGTTTGCGGCTGACACAATGCCCTGATCTTCCATTTGTTCTACAATCTTGGCGGCTTTGTTATAGCCGACGGAAAGTTTGCGTTGGATATAGGATGTTGAACATTTGCGGTCATTGGCAACAATTGATACGGCTTGGTCATATAGCGCGTCTTCCTTACCAGTGTTGCCACCCAACCCAAGTACCAGATCAATGTCATTTTCCTTACCGCTTTCAGGCCCGTCAGCAACGTTGTTGACATATTCAGGCATACCAAAAGACTTCAGGTGGTTGACGATTTCCTCGACCTCTTCATCGCTGGCAAAAGGCCCGTGAACGCGGGTAATTTTACCGCCGCCTTCCATAAACAACATGTCACCCATGCCCAATAGCTGTTCGGCACCCATTTCACCAAGAATGGTGCGACTGTCAATTTTTGAGGTGACCTGAAACGAAATCCGTGTTGGGAAGTTCGCTTTGATTGTGCCGGTAATCACATCCACAGACGGGCGTTGTGTAGCCATGATCAGATGGATGCCAGAGGCCCGCGCCATTTGTGCAAGGCGCTGAATGCAGGCTTCAATCTCTTTACCTGCAACCATCATCAGGTCGGCCATCTCATCGACGATGACGACGATATATGGCATTTTTTCGGGTGTTATAGACTCAGTTTCAAAGATCGGTTCGCCGGTATCTTCGGCAAATCCTGTTTGCACTGTGCGGTCAAAGTTTTCACCTTTTGCCAGCGCATCTTCAACCCGCGCGTTATAGCCGCTTACGTTGCGCACACCCATTTTGGACATTTTACGGTAACGTTCTTCCATTTCGCCAACCACCCATTTCAAGGCAACAACGGCCTTTTTGGGATCGGTCACAACAGGGGATAGCAGGTGCGGGATACCGTCATAAACCGACAGTTCCAGCATTTTTGGATCAATCATAATCATCCGGCATTCTTCGGGTGATAGTTTGTAAAGCAATGACAGGATCATGGTGTTGATAGCAACGGATTTACCAGAACCAGTTGTACCCGCGATCAAAAGGTGGGGCATTTTTGCAAGATCGGTGGTGATCGACTTGCCGCCGATATCCTTACCCAAAGCAAGTGGCAAGGCTTGGCTGCCATCACCATAATTTTTGCCTGAAAGCAATTCGCGCAATAACACTGTTTCACGCTTTTCGTTGGGCAACTCGATACCGACAACAGTGCGGCCGGGAACGGTAGAGACCCGTGCGGAAAGGGCGGACATAGAGCGCGCAATATCATCGGCTAAACCGATGACGCGGCTGGCTTTCAAACCGGGTGCTGGCTCTAATTCATAAAGGGTAACAACTGGGCCGGGGCGTACAGAAACAATCTCACCCTTGATGCCGTAATCATCCAATACATTTTCCAAAAGCCGTGCATTTTCTTCTAAAGCCTCGTCACTTAGATGATGGCGGATAATGTTTGTCGGATTGGCCAGTAAGTTCAACGGGGGTGTTTCGTAATCGGTGGATTTAGTGTCTTTGAACAGACTGGGTTGCGCCTCTGCCTTGGCTTTTTTACTTTTCTGCACCGGCTGTGGCGTTGTGTGTTGCACTACATGCTTTGGTTCGGGCGTTGGAATAGCAAAGATATTTTTGACAGGATCATTCAAGTCCAGTTCATTATTATTGGTCAGAGGTGCTTTGGTTGTTGCGGGCGTCTGAACCTGTGAGGTTTCGGATAAAACGTGTTCAACGCGGGATGCGGATTGATTCTCTACGCGTCTGGCCACAATGTTGTTTTGCACGGCTTCAGAGATACGCTTTTTAACACGATCCTCTGGTGAGCTTTCCAGATACGGTTCTATATGTAGGGGTGGTATGACAGGCATTGCTTCCTTTTGTTTACTTAAGCCGAAACTTGGTAGGGAAGGTATGGATATTCTTCTGACATGTTTCTGCGCAGGCACCTCAGGCGCTGCATATTCTTCGATAACAACGGGTTCTGAGACAAGGGATGCCTGTGATGCACGGTAGGTGGCTTTGGCCGCTTTGCGTTCGGTTGCTTGTGTTTTGTAAATTTGTAATTTGCCCAAGATCAACGCGAAAAAATTCACAATGCTGGCGTAAGACAGAATGATGGCAATCAGTGCATATCGGCTTATTATGCGAAGTTCTAGAAAGGCAAAGCCGTGTACATAAAGGCCGAGCGCCAAAAAGGCAGCCCCCAGTATCAGAGTGATCAGTGCTACGCCCACCCCAAGGCTAAGGGGGTTGAGGTCAACCAGTAAAGCAAACGCCATATCACCAAATAATCCACCTAGACCAAAGCTGTGCACCCAGGTTTCAGACGGGACGTGTGCGGCTAAGAAGATAGCGGTAATAGCTGCGAAAATGGGTGAAAAAATCACCCGGCTAACGGCGCGTGCTTCACCGATATGCAAAATAAAACGTAAACCCCATGATAGGGAAAATACCGGAATAACCCATGCGGCTTCACCGATAGTCAAGATTAATGTACTGGCGATCGCGGCCCCATATTCACCCAGTATGTTTTGTACCGGTTGGGATGTGACATTGAAGCGGTTAGGGTCGTCAGGTGAATAGCTCCATAAAATCAGCGCAAACAACACCCCGATGGCAAACAGGGCCATGCCGATCAATTCAGCCCCACGCCGCTGAATGGCGGCTTGCATATGTTCTTCCAATAATGGATCACGGGGTTTGGTTTGATATGCCATTTTATACTACCTCATACAAACATGCGCGTATTGCTTTCAGGCCACGCATGATTTCCTGCTCAGGGGCCACAAGGGCCACGCGGATGTAACCCTTTGCGGGATCATCCTTTATTGTTGGGCGCGCTAAATATTCGCCGGGCAAAACGCGCACGCCTGTCGTTTGCCATAATTTTAATGCTGCCGCTTCGCCGTTTGCAACGGGCAACCACAAGAAAAAGCCGGCTTCGGGGCTGGTGTAACCTTTGATGTTGCCGAAAACATCATCGGCGATGTTATATTTTTTTGCATAGGCAGCGCGGTTTGCAATGACATGTTCTTCATCGCGCCATGCGGCAACCGCGGCCATTTGCAGGGGCAGCGGTAAAGGGGCACCGGCATAATCGCGTAGCTGCTTTAGCTTTACCAACGCCTTTGGCCCGCCTGCCACAAAACCGGAACGCAAGCCCGGCAGGTTTGAACGTTTTGACAAAGAATGAAATGCCAATATGCGTTCAGGGTCGGCGCCTATTTCATCGGCAACCTGCAAAATGCCCGCGGGCGGGGTGGTGCGATAAATTTCGGAATAACATTCGTCAGCGAAAATATAGAAATCATGCTTTTCAGCCAGCTTGATCAGATCAACCCAATAGTCATAAGATGCCACCGCCCCTTGCGGGTTGGAAGGTGAGCAGATGTAGACAATAGCCGTATCGTTTAACACATCTTCACCAAGGGAAGCGTAATCTGGCAAGAAACCGTTTTGTTGATGTGCAGACACGAAAACAGGTGTTGCATTGGCGGCCAAGGTTGCCACCGCATAGACCTGATAGAACGGGTTCGGGATCAGCACATTCGGTTTGCGCCCGTTCTTTAATTCGGGGCAAAGGGCCAGACAGGAATTGAATAGACCTTCGCGTGAACCGTTTAAGGCCATGATTTGCGTATCCGCATCCATCGACACATTGTAACGGCGTTTTAACCAGTCAGAGATTGATGCCAGCAATTCAGGGCTGCCCTGATTGGGTGGGTATTTGTTAAATCCGGCAGCATGTTGCGTAATTGTGCTGGTGATGAAGGCAGGAAATTCATGTTTCGGCTCACCAATCGTCATATGCACGACATCACCGCCTGCAGGATGATGATCCAACAGGGCGCGTAAACGTGGAAATGCGTATTCGGGCAGGTTCGAAAACCGCTCTGGAAATTGCATGTACTGCCTCATTTTCGGGGTCTAAGTGCCCCATTTGCATGCAGTTTAGCCTATAAGCCCCTCATTACCAACGGATTTTTGGCTGTTTTCCAGCAGAAACAGGCTAATGTGGCTTTTTTGTCTATGCCAAAGCCTGTTCAATCTCTGCCCCTAAAGCCAATAACTTGCGTTCTTTAAGCGGATGGCAGTTGATCATCAGCCCGCAAGAGGGCTGTTTTGTCGGCAATGTCAGGCTGCAAAGCCCCATCAGATTACCGATACGCGTGTTGCGTAATGCCAGCAGGTTGGCGCGGATATAATAATCGCTATCTGTTAACAGGCGTTTGACGTTGGGCGGTAAAATTGCCGAAGATGGCAAGATAACCGCATCATAAGCCATGGTGCGTGCAATATAATCTGCGCGCAATTGATCCAGTTTTTTACAGTCTTGGACATATTCATAACCGGCAAAACCTTTGCCGACCATAAAGCGGTCACGTATTTCAGGGAACATCAGGTCGGAACGGGTTTCAATATCTGTTTGCCATTGGGCATAGGCCTCGGTGGTGAATAGGCATGCGGACATCGGCATGGCTGCATCCAGTTCGGGGATGTCCAGTTCTTCAACTGTGGCCCCTGCGGCCAGTAGTGATTGCACGGCCTGCTCAAACGCCTGTTGTGGTTCCGGGTCAAGTTCATCAAGTGCAAGTGTTGTGCAAATTGCAAAGCGTTTGCCCCTTAGGCTTGATTGCACCAAAGGCGTTGGGTTTGTGCCACCCAAAGCTGCGAACAGGTTGGCCGCGTCTTCAACCGAGCGGCACAAGGGGCCGACAGTATCGAATTTGCTGCAAAGCGGGACGGCACCATTGAGGGGTAATAATCCTGAGGTGGTTTTCAAGCCCACAAGATCATTCCAAGCAGACGGGATGCGCACCGAGCCACCTGTATCCGAGCCTATTGCCGCAGCTGCCAGATCAAATGCTACAGATGCAGCGGCCCCTGAAGAAGAGCCCCCGGCAACGGCACCAAGGTCGTTAACACAAGGTGGAGTTTCGGTGATCGGGTTCAGACCAAGGCCGGAAAAAGCCAATTCAGACATGTGGGTTTTGCCTAGGCAAACCAAGCCTGCGTGAGTGGCGTTTTTTAGAACTTCAGCATCTGTGCCGGGCACACGGTCTTTTAGAAAAGCAGAGCCTGCTTCGGTGACTGTACCTGCTGTATCAAACAGGTCTTTCCATGAAATAGGCACACCATCCAAAGGGCCGTGGCGGGTGCCGTTGGCAGCACGTTTTGTAGCGGCTGTGGCTTCTGCGATTGCACGATCAGCTGTGGTACGTGCATAGATGCGATTGCTTAGTGGATGGGCTTCTATTGCGGCTAAATAATTTTCGGTTAACTCCAACGGGCTGATATCACCGGCACCTATCATGCGTCCCAAATCAGAGGCGGTTTTTTTCAGTAGATCATCCGGCATATTAAGCTCCCTTTTGCCGCAGCGTAGCGGCGTATTGGCGGCTGGACAATCCATGTTTTGAGGTCATATTTAAAACTATGAAACAGGATGCAGATATTATCATTGTAGGCGGCGGGCTAAACGGCTGTGCCGCGGCCCTGGCTTTGGCGCAAATCGGGCAAGATGTGATCCTAATAGATGCGCAGCCAAAGGAAATTTTTAAGGCACCTGAATTTGACGGGCGTGGTTATGCATTGGCTTTGACCTCTAAAAATATGCTGAATGTTTTAGGGGTTTGGGCAGAGGTCGCAGATAACAGCTGCCCGATGCTGGACATTAAAGTCAGTGACGGGCGTGCGGGTGAAGGGGCTGGCCCTTTCTTTGTGCATTTCGATCATACCGAGATTGAAGAAGGCCCGATGGGTTATATGCTGGAAGACCGTTTCTTGCGCCAAGCCCTGTTGCGGGCGATTGAGAAAAACCCGACCATTCTACATTTGGATCAAACCACAGTTGTTGATCAGACGATCGATGCAGGCGGTGTTTCAGTGGAATTGGCCAGTGGTAAAACCCTGACGGCAAAATTGTTAATCGGCTGTGATGGGCGTAAAAGTCAGGTGGCGGCGCGCGCGGGCATTAAGCGTAGCGGCCATGATTATAACCAGACCAGCCTAGTTTGTGCGATCAAGCATGAGCTGGCGCATAATAATACTGCACATCAGTTTTTCATGCCATCCGGGCCACTTGCGATACTGCCGCTGAATGATAATTGTTCGTCGATTGTCTGGACGGAAACGACAGAACGGGCCGCAGAAATATCTGCGATGAATGATGCTGATTATATGGCTTGCCTGCGGCCGTGTTTTGGGGATTTTTTAGGCGAAATTTCACTTAAAGGCGGACGATTTTCCTACCCCCTGAACTTGACACTGGCAGAGCGGTTTGTGGATCACCGCGTGGCTTTGGTGGGTGATGCAGCCCATGGTGTTCACCCGTTGGCGGGGCAAGGACTGAACCTTGGTTTGCGTGATATTGCGGCTTTAACCGAAGTGCTGGCCAATGCGGCGCGACGCGGTGAAGACATTGGCACGGTGAATGTTTTACAACGTTTTCAACAATGGCGCCGGTTTGATACCTCTGCATCTGTGATCTCGACAGATACAGTTAACAAGCTGTTTTCAAACGATAACCCTTTACTGCGGACTGTGCGGGATTTGGGTTTGGGGGTGGTTAATGCCACACCGAATTTAAGGCGTGGTTTGATACGACAGGCGGCTGGGTTAACGGGTGATTTGCCAAAAATGCTGCAAGGAAAAATGGTTTAGTCTAAAGGACGCGCCTCATCTGTAAGCATGATAGGAATGCCATTGCGGATGGGATAAACCAGTTTAGCTGATTTTGAGATCAGCTCGTTTTTTTTCGCATCAAACTCTAACGGTCCGTGAGTGAGCGGGCAAAGCAGTGCTTCTAACATTTTGCCATCAGGTTTTGCTTCAGAACTCATTGCATTTTGCTTTCGTCATTTGAAGATCTAAGGGCAAATTCCATTAATGTGGCAAGCGTTTCGCGCCGGGTTTTTATGCAGGGCGATTCCAGTAATGCCTGTTGTTCTTCGGGATCGAACGGGCACATCATGGATAGCGAATTGATCAGCATTTCTGTGGCGGCTTCTTTTAGTTCATCCCAGTCGGTTTGCAGCTCATTCGCTTCAAAATAGGCCTCAAGCAATTTTAGAAATTCGGGGCGATCAAAGCTGCTGTCGGTTTGCTCATCACCCAGATCGCGTTCAAAATCCGCCCATTCTACATCGGCTGTTAAATATGGGGTAAAGCCTTTGTGGCATTCTTTAATGCGATATCGGCTGATACCTTTGATTGAGATCAGATAGCGCCCATCATCGGTTTCTGTAAAAGAGGTAATGCGTCCGACACAACCGATCTTATGCAAAGGCGGGTCGCTTATATCTGAGGGCACGTCGCGGGTTTGGATCATGCCGATTAAACGATGATCAGTTTTCAGCGCATCATCCACCATTTGCAGATAGCGCGGCTCAAAGATATTAAGTGGTAGACGGGCGCGGGGCAGAACCAATGCACCCATCAAAGGGAATACGGGGATTGTGTCAGGCAGGTTGGATAAGGTGTATTTCATTTTGGACCTGCCTTTTCGTTACACAAAAATCATTGATGAAAGCTTGCGGCGGCCCGCTTGGGCAACCGGGTCTTGTGGGCCAAGTGCTTCAAATATTTTGAATAGCTGTGTTTTGGCAGCCGCATCGTTCCATTCACGGTCGCGGCGAAACAGATCAAGCAATGTATCAACCGCAGCGGCGGCATCATCTGCGGCAAGCTCAGCAATGGCCAGATCAAGCTGTACCTGATGATCGTCAGGTGCTGCATCATGTTTTGCTTTTAGTGCACCTATTTCACCTGCGTCTGCCGTAGAGTTTGCCAGTTCAAGCTGGGCGCTAACCGCCAGTATGGCAGGGTCGTTGGCAATGCTTTCGGGTACGGCATCAATGTTTTTTGCGGCCTGTTCCATATTACCCAAAGCGATTTGGGCTTTGATGTAGCCAGCATAAGCACCGGCATTTTCAGGGTCTTCGCCCAGAATCGCCTGAAATGTGTCAGCCGCATCATTAGCGGCACCCTGTTCCAGCATTTCGGAGGCCATGGCAACCGCCTCTGTCAGACCACCATCGTCACCAGATGTTAACAATATCTGGTCAATGAAAGCTTTAATCTCAGACGGGGCTTTTGCGCCCATGAAACCGTCTACGGGCTTGCCGTCAACAAAGGCAAAAACCGCAGGGATAGATTGCACGCGCATCTGGCTGGCCAGCATCTGGTTTTGGTCAATGTCGATCTTGGCCATCTTGATTTTACCGCCTGCCGCTTTCACTTCCGCTTCCAGTGCAGGGCCCAGTGTTTTGCACGGGCCACACCACGGTGCCCAGAAATCGACGATGACCGGGGTCTCTTTACTGGCTTCAATAACGTCCTGCATGAACGTATCTTCATTAACGTCTTTTACCAGATCGCCCGCAGGCGGTGTGTTTCCGAGTTCTAACATTCGGATGCTCCATTCATATCTTATTTGACCTTGATGTAGTGCGGTGCTGCCTAGATGTCAAAGCTTGCAAATAATGGCGCGTGATCGCTGGGTTTTTCCCATCCGCGCGCGGAGCGCAGGATGCGGCTGGAATGGCCGGTATGGGCAATGTCATCTGTGGCCCATATGTGATCCAGACGGCGGCCTTTGTCAGCGGTATCCCAGTCGCGGGCGCGGTATGACCACCAGCTATAAAGCTTGCCTTCGGGGATATTCTGACGGGTAATATCAACCCAGTTTCCCGCCGCCTGAGTTTCTGCCAGATGGTCAATTTCAATCGGGGTGTGGGACACGATTTTAGTCAGCTGTTTATGGTTCCAGACATCGTCTTCAAGTGGTGCGATATTCAAGTCGCCAACCAGCACGGATTTGCTGGGTTTATCTGCATTAAACCAATCACGCATGTCAGTGAGATAATCCAGTTTCTGACCGAACTTATCATTGATTGTTCGGTCAGGCTTGTCGCCACCGGCAGGGACATAAAAGTTGTGGATGGTCAGGCCGTTTTCCAGCTGCCCTGCAATGTGGCGGGCGTGATTAAGGTTAGCAAAATCCTTGCGTGCAACCTCAACCATAGGAATACGTGACAGGATCATGACCCCATTATACCCTTTTTGGCCATTGGCGATTACGTGGGTATACCCAAGGGACGCAAAGCCTTCGGTCGGGATTTTATCGGCAGGGGATTTGCATTCTTGCAAGCACAGAACGTCTGGCTTTTCTTCTTGTAATAATTTCAAGACAATAGGTTCACGCAGGCGCACTGAGTTGATGTTCCATGTGCAAATAGTGACTGTCATTTTAGTTCCCCGATGTTAAAGCGCAATAATGTCGTGACCTGCTCGCAAGCTCAAGCAAAAAAGCCCGCTATTTTGGCGGGCCAGTCTTGGAGGAGGTAAAGTGAAATGTTTAAGCGACCAAACGGTAGCCGCCTGATTCTGTAACCAGTAAACGGGCGTTGCTGGGATCGGGTTCGATCTTTTGGCGCAAACGGTAGATGTGGGTTTCCAGCGTATGGGTCGTGACCCCTGCGTTATAACCCCATACCTCGTGTAGTAGCACATCGCGCGCAACAACACCGTCTTGGGCACGGTACAGAAACTTCAGAATATTGGTTTCTTTTTCGGTCAGGCGCACTTTGCGGTCATCATTTGTTATTAGCATTTTTGCCGCAGGTTTGAATGTATAAGGCCCAAGTGTAAAGACAGCATCTTCTGATTGTTCATGCTGGCGTAACTGAGCGCGAATACGTGCCAAAAGTACGGGAAATTTAAATGGTTTTGATACATAATCGTTAGCACCGGCATCTAGGCCCAGAATAGTATCCGCATCACTGTCATGTGCTGTAAGCATCACAACCGGGCATTTCACGCCTTGTTTGCGCATTAAACGGCACAATTCGCGGCCATCCATGTCAGGTAGGCCGACATCGAGGATCACCAGATCATATATAGCTTCCTTGGCTTTTCCTAAGCCAGAGCTACCATCTTCTGCTTCAAACACATCAAACTCTTCGGTCAGAATCAATTGATCTGCCAATGCTTCACGTAGGTCTTCATCATCGTCGACCATTAAGATTTTTTTCAGGTTGCTCATAATGTGAACTCCATTCTATCCTCAATTTGTGCTCTTTTCACGTATTGGGCAAGAGAAAGAATATAATTCTCACAGGCTCGTGTCACTATTGTGAGGTTTGTTTCATCTTTTGGGAATGCAGGATATAGAAAGCATCTGAATAATTACAACAAAAGGGTACAAATGGCGATTCTGCTGACAGTTGAGGAACAAATTGCCCGAATGCGGGCTGATTTGCGTATGGGTGTGCCGATTTTATTGTCTTGTGGCGCGTCTGTATGGATGGCGGCAGCGGTTGAAACCCTGAATTCCAGCCGTTTGAAACATTTACGTGAGTATGCGGACGGCATTGAACTGGCGATTACCGAACGGCGGGCAAAAACGCTGGCAGCAAGGGTTTATGATGGTGATTTGGCCCGAATTCAGGTGCCGAATGCCGCAGATACAAGTTGGTTGCTCTCAGTGGCTAACCCTGTTGATGATTTGCAAAGCCCGATGAAAGGCCCGTTTGCACCAATACGTGATGGTGACAGCGAGCCGCACCGGCTGGCCTTGATGATATGCAAACAGGCACGTTTGTTGCCTGCGGCCGTATTAGTGCAAATCACGGCTGAAGCGGCGGACGCGCTGCCCTACCTACATCGCTTACCGTTGGAATCAATCGGCCCTTGTTTACGTAAAAGCAGCCCCTTGGCATTGGTTGCGGCGGCAAATGTACCGCTTGCGGTAGCAAAAGCCGCCAAAGTACATGTGTTTCGCCCCGATGATGGTGGTACGGAACATTACGCGATTGAAATCGGTAACCCAAAGCGCAGTGATCCTGTGCTGTCACGGCTGCATTCAGCGTGTTTTACCGGCGACATTATTGGCTCGTTGAAATGTGATTGCGGTCCGCAATTGAACACGGCCCTGCAACAGATCGCCGAACATGGCTCTGGTGTGTTGTTATACATGAACCAAGAGGGGCGCGGTATCGGGCTGGCCAATAAAATGCGCGCATATGCGTTGCAATCCCAAGGATTTGATACGGTTGAGGCCAATCATCGGCTTGGGTTTGAAGATGATGAGCGTGATTTTATGCTGGGGGCAGAGATATTGAAATCACTTGGTTTCAGCACAGTGCGGTTGATGACGAATAACCCGAAGAAAGTGGAACGGATGAACGCTGCAGGTGTGAAAGTGGTGGAACGTGTGGCGTTAAAGGTGGGGCATAACGCGCTGAACAAAGATTATCTGGCAACCAAAGCGCAGAAAAGCGGGCATCTGTTGTGACACCGGGCTTTGATGACTTGGTTGTCGGGCAATGGGGTGCACGGTTTCGCGGTGTGAACCTACCTTGTGCTATCGGGCGCGGTGGCATTGGGGTGAAACGTGGAGAAGGGGATGGGATTACCCCTGTTGGTGTGTTTCAACTGGCCGCGATTAAAACCCGTACTGACCGGCTTTCGTTTCATACGCCGCATGTGCCCCAACAAGCTATTCGCATTGCCGATATATGGTCTGATGACCCGAATGACCCTGAATATAATCACGGGATTTACGGGCCAGATTACCCTTTTAGCCATGAAAAACAATGCCGCGCCGACCCGCTTTATGATGCTTTTGGTATCCTGGATTTCAACTGGCCCGATGCGGTTGCGGGCGCTGGCAGTGCTATTTTTATGCATATCTGGCGCAAACCGCGCCACCCGACAGAGGGTTGTATTGCGTTTGACCCTAAGGTTTTGATATGGATTTTTGAAAACTGGCAGGTACGGTCGCGGGTGATTGTTGGCTAACCATAATCCCGTTCGCCAAATATCGCAGACCCTACACGTACATGGGTGGCCCCCAATGCAACGGCGCGCTCAAAATCGCTGCTCATCCCCATAGAAAGGCCATCCAACCCATTTCGCCCGGCGATTTTACGTAAAAGTGCAAAGTGAAGTGAGGCTTCTTCGTCCACAGGCGGGATCACCATTAGGCCCACGATGGGCAAATCAAGATCTCGGCATTCTTTGATGAATGCGTCAGCTTCAGCAGGGATAACCCCCGCTTTTTGCGGCTCTTCACCTGTGTTGACCTGAATAAACATATCAGGCGATCTGCCTTGTGTTTGAATTTCAGCCGCCAGCTTTCTAGCCAGTTTAGGGCGGTCAACTGCGTGAATGGCATCGAAAAGCGCAACTGCATTTTTAACTTTGTTGGTTTGCAAAGGGCCGATCAGATGAACGTTTACATCCTCAAACTGTTCTTTGAATGCGGGCCATTTGCCCTCTGCCTCTTGTACTTTGTTTTCGCCAAACAAACGGTGGCCCTGCTCTAAAACAGACTTCACACGTGCATTTGGTTGTACTTTAGAAACCGCAATCAATTGCGCGCTGCCTTTTAGACGGCCAGCCAGTTCTTCGGCTTTCAGGATGCGGGTTTTTATATCAGCAAGAGACATATGACCTTTTTGCCGCGTGGCGGCTATTTGGTAAACCCTAAAGTGAAGGTTTCAGACGTATTCTACGATAAACTTGATCAAACCCCTTGTTCGCTTAAAAACTACACGGTAGATGTTGGTGGAAATGTTGAGAGGCCGATAATATGTTGGGTAGTAGATCTAATAAATTTGCTCTTTTGCTGGTGGCAGGGCTGATTGCAAGCTGTGGTGGTATAAACAGTGGCGGTTCTTCTGGTGGCGGCTCTTCTGGCGGTGGCCTGTTTGGTGGTGCGCGTAATAAACCGGTTAGCCCAGAACGTTCAGCTAGACGTGAAACGCGGCGAAGTGATCCGACAAAACATGAGGTTCCCAAAAATAATAAAGAGCAGCAGCAAAGCGGTGCGCCAGCTGGCGGATTTGACCTGAACCAGTTGCTGAACCCTTCAAATGATAATGCGGATATTCGTGTTAACAAATATTTGTGGGAAGCAACCTTGGATACTTTAAGCTTCTTACCTATTGAGGCGGCTGATCCGTTCTCTGGTGTTGTGGTTATGGGATGGGGGCGTGCACCTGGGTCTAATACAGATTTCCGTGCGACAATTCTGATCCAGGACCCTGCTTTGGAAGCGGGTTCTTTGAAAGTTGCCATGCAAAAGCGGCGCGGGCCTGCAAGCGCTGAAACCAATCGGCGCATTGAAGATGCTATTCTCACACGCGCACGTCAGTTGCGTATTCGGGCCGCAAAACGCCGTTAGGCAAACCGCGGGTTCATCTGAAATAAATCGACAACGCCGGACCAATGGTCTGGCGTTAAACGTATAAGGGTTAATAATATGTCACGGTACAACGCAAAAGTTGTAGAGCCTAAATGGCAAGAAGCATGGAACAGCGCAGAGATTTTCAAAGCGGAACGTGATGAAAGCCGTGAAAAATATTACGTGCTGGAAATGTTCCCTTATCCGTCTGGCCGCATCCATATGGGGCATGTACGTAATTACACAATGGGTGATGTTGTTGCCCGCTATAAATCTGCAAAGGGTTTTAATGTACTGCACCCGATGGGATGGGATGCGTTTGGGATGCCTGCGGAAAATGCCGCGATGCAAAATAAGGTGCACCCCGGTGATTGGACCTATCAGAATATTGCGGATATGCGCGGGCAATTAAAGCCGTTGGGCTTGTCTATTGACTGGTCACGCGAATTTGCCACCTGTGACCCTGAATATTACGGTCAGCAGCAAGCCATGTTCATTGATATGATGGATAAGGGATTGGTCTATCGCAAAAATGCGATGGTCAACTGGGATCCAGTGGATATGACAGTATTGGCCAATGAGCAGGTTGAAGCGGGGCGTGGCTGGCGTTCCGGTGCGCTTGTTGAACGTAAAGAATTGACGCAATGGTTCTTTAAAATATCTGATTTTTCAGAAGAGCTGTTGGAAGCGTTAGACGGCTTGACCGAATGGCCTGAAAAAGTGCGCACCATGCAAAAGAACTGGATTGGTAAAAGCCATGGGCTTCAGTTCAATTTTAACACTGTTGGGGCACCGGCGGGTTTTGAACAGTTAGAAGTTTACACCACGCGGCCTGACACATTGTTTGGTGCCAGTTTTGCGGCAATTTCCTGTGATCACCCCTTGGCGAAAGCTTTGGAAAGTGATCCGAAGATTGCGGCATTCAATGAAGAGTGCCGACAGTTGGGAACAACGGAAGAGGCTTTGGAGACCGCTGAAAAGCAGGGCTATGACACGGGCATTAAAGTGACGCATCCGTTTGAAGCGGGTTGGGAACTACCGGTTTATATCGCCAACTTTGTTTTGATGGGTTACGGCACGGGTGCGATTTTCGGCTGTCCTGCACACGATCAACGCGATCTGGATTTTGCCCGTAAATACGATCTAGTTGTGACCCCTGTGGTTTGTGATGAAGCCCAAGACCCTGATACGTTTTCCATCGGGACAGAGGCCTATGTAGGGCCAGGCCGTATCATCAACTCGCGGTTTCTGGATAGCTTGTCGATAGATGAGGCCGAGCTGGAGGTGAACAAACGCATTGAAGCCATGGGCTTGGGTGAGGCTAAAACCAATTATCGCCTGCGTGATTGGGGTGCCTCGCGCCAGCGTTATTGGGGCTGTCCGATCCCTGTGGTGCATTGTGATGCCTGCGGAGTGGTGCCTGAAAAGAAAGAAAACCTGCCGATTGAACTGCCTAATGACGTGACCTTTGAGCACCCCGGTAACCCACTTGATCGCCATGACGCTTGGCGCAATTGCGACTGCCCCGAATGCGGCAAACCTGCGAAGCGTGAAACTGATACGATGGACACGTTTGTGGATAGTTCATGGTATTACGCCCGCTTCACAAACCCGCGTGCAGACACACCAACCGTGGCAGAGGATGTGGCTTATTGGATGAATGTGGATCAGTATATCGGCGGTGTTGAACATGCGATCCTGCACCTTTTATATTCACGCTTTTTCGCGCGCGCAATGAACCTGACGGGGCATTTACCGAAGGCGGCGACCGAGCCGTTTAATGCGTTGTTCACCCAAGGCATGGTATGCCATGAGACTTATAAAGACCCTGACGGAAAATGGTTAACCCCTGATGAGGTCAAACCTGTTTCTGGTGGTTATGAAATGAACGATGGCCGCCCTGTTACGGTTGGCCCGTCGATCAAAATGTCGAAGTCAAAAAAGAACGTGGTCGACCCTGATGATATTATCGACCAATATGGTGCCGACACTGCGCGTTGGTTTGTGATGTCTGACAGCCCGCCTGAGCGGGATGTGGAATGGACCGCTGCGGGCGCCGATGCCGCATGGAAACATCTGCAACGGGTCTGGCGGATGGCTGATGAGATTAGCCAAAGTAATGACGCGGGCGCTGTTGATGCGAAAGAAGCGCTTGCTCTGCAAAAGGCCGCGCATCGTGCAATAGATGATGTGACAAAGGGTATTGAAGGATTTGCCTTTAATAAATCCGTGGCAGGTTTGTATCAATTCACCAATACACTGGCGAAATCGAAAGCGGATAAAGCCACCAAGGTTGAGGCGATGAAGTCTATTGCGCAGATGATGCAACCGATGACACCACATCTGGCAGAAGAAATTTGGGCGGTTATGGGGGGAACCGGCTTGGTGGCCAATGCCCCTTGGCCGAAGGTTGATCCTGCAATGCTGGTGGATGATACGGTAACAATGCCTATCCAGATTAACGGCAAACGGCGTGACGAGATTGAGGTTTCTGCGGATATTTCCAAAGAAGAGCTTGAAAAAATTGTGATGGCGAACGACAGTGTACTACGTGCGTTGGATGGCAATGCACCCAAAAAATTGATCATTGTTCCAGGACGGATTGTGAATGTCGTTATTTAACCGCCGTAAAATTCTAAGCCTAATTGCTTTGCCTGTTTTATTGGGGGCTTGCGGGTTCACACCGATTTACAGTGACGGTAGTGCCGCATCTGCTTTGCATGGTAAAATCGAAATTACCGCAGGCAAGGGGCGCGAATATTTTGAGATGCGCGAACGGCTGGTGGAACGCTTTGGTTTTGCCAATGATCCGCGTTACACTTTGACCTTCACTTATGTTGTCGACTCAGAAGGGTTGGCAGTGTCAAGCACAGCGGAAATTACGCGCTATAATCTGGATGGTATTTCTGACTTTAAAGTCATAGATGGCAATGGTGTGGTGGTGTTTGGCGGTCAGGTGAGATCAACGACGGCTTATAGTGCGACCTCGGAAACCTACCCAACACGAGTGGCTGAACAAGATGCACGTTCGCGCCTTGCTTTGACATTGGCGGATCAAATTGTGACACGGATTTCGGCAACCGCAGCCAGCTGGGTCAAATGAAATTAGCTGGTGCGAAAGCAACGGCTTTTTTTGCAAACCCAGATAAATCCTGCGCAGGCCTTTTGATTTTCGGCATGGATGCCGAGAAAATAAACACACGCCGTCAAGAAGTGACGCAGGCTTTGGTCGGTAAAGACGCGATGGATGAAATGCGCCTGACACGGCTTGCGGCAGGTGAGGTGCGTAAAGACCCTGCACTGGTGCTGGACGCGGTGAAAGCACAAGGGTTTTTTCCCGGGCCGCGTGCGGTTGTGGTGGAAGGTACGGGCGATGGATTGGCTGGTTTGTTTGCCGGGGCTGTGGCTGATTGGGCTCAGGGTGATGCTTATCTGATTGTTACAGCCGGCTCATTAAATGCACGTTCAAAACTGCGCAAAGTGTTTGAGGCACCGCAAAACTTTTACACTATTGGCATATATGATGACCCAACCCGACCAGAAGAGGTTGATCGGATGTTATCGGATGCAGGATTGTTGAATGTGTCACCTGAGGCCAAAAAATACCTGCTGGCTTTGGCGCGCGATTTGGGGTTGGGGGACTATAAACAAGTCTTAATCAAGCTTTCGCTTTATAAACTGAAACACGATAACCCTGTTGAGATAGCTGATGTAGAGGCCTGTGCGCCTGTTGCACTGGACGCGGATATTGATGATGTGTTGCATATGGTTGCCGAGGCCCGCAGTGGTGAAGTTGGCCCGACACTTAACCGTTTGGCAGGCCAAGGCGTGAATGCCACCGCGCTTTGCATCGGTGCTACGCGCCATTTTCGGATGCTGCATTCAGCTGCTTGTGATCCGCAAGGGCCGGACGTGGGGTTCAGCCGTGCCCGCCCACCTGTGTTTGGGCCGCGTAAAGACCGATTGGTGCGCCAGGCCCGTGGCTGGGGCGGTGCGCGTTTGGAAAAAGCTTTGCAAGAGTTGATGGATACGGATTTAATACTACGTTCATCTAGGCCAGTGCCTGCGATGGCGGTGGTTGAACGTGCCTTCATTCGTTTGGCAATGATGCGCCCCAAATAAAGGAATAATGAATGTATAAAGTTTTAGGCATGGCTGCAACGCGTGCTTTTCGCGTCGTTTGGATGCTGGAAGAACTGGGCTTGGAATATGAATACCTGCCGCATCCGCCACGTAGCAAAGAGATATTGAAAGTTAATCCTTCTGGCAAGGTGCCAGCCTTGGTTGTGGATGATCAGGTTGTTCTGGACAGTGTTGCCATAATGCAATTTTTGGCAGACAAACACGATGGGCTGACTTACGCGGCCGGGACGATACCGCGCGCGCAACAAGATAGTTTCACCCAGTTTATCAATGATGAGATTGATGCGGTTTTATGGTGTGCTGCGCGTAATACATTTATTCTGCCTGAAAAACACCGTGTGCCGCAGATTAAGGATACGCTGAGATGGGAGTTTTCACGATCTTTAAAAACGCTTGAAGCGCGTTTGGGGGATAATGAGTTTCTGATGGGTGATAAAATGACCGTGCCAGATATCTTGTTAACGCACTGCGGTGGCTGGGCAAGAACTGCTAAATTTGAACTGCCGGACGGGCCGCTTCGGGCTTATTTCAAACGGATGACAACACGGCCTGCGTATTTGCGCGCCCATGCTTTACGCAGTTAAATATGCGATAACCCCAAGGCCTGCTTGGCGGCCTGTGGCAAGGCAACCTGTGATTAGATAACCGCCTGTTGGGGCTTCCCAGTCTAGCATTTCGCCTGCACAAAAGGTGCCCTGTTTTTTATGCAGCATCAGGTGATCGGTTAGTTCTGACTGGGGTATGCCGCCAGCGGTGGAAATAGCCTCTTCAAGTGGTCTAGGACCGCTGTGCTTAATTGGTAAGAACTTTGCGGTTTTTGCAATATCCGACAGGGGGATATTGCGCGTGAACTCATTGAACAAAGCTGCCTTTACGGGGCTCAGCCGTAGGGCTTTGCGCAGGATGGAACTGCGTGAAGCTTTCTTGGATAAATGATTTATTCGGTTTTGCAGTGCCGCAGTGGCAGTGTCTGGCAAGAGGTCAATAACCAGATTTTCGCCTTCACGCATTTCGGCACTGACGGCATAGATGCCACTGCCTTCAACCCCTTTGGATGAGATCACAAAATCCGCCCTTACAGAGGTTTTGCCAGCGGTAATTTGCACCGTTTTAATAGGTATTCCGAAATGCGGTTTCATGAAGTCTGACCACGGCACATTAAAACCCATGTTTGCAGGTTTGAACGGCGCCACCTTGATATCTTCTTGCGCAAAAATATTAGCCCATGCCCCATCTGACCCCAGTTTTGGCCAGCTTGCCCCACCAAGGGTCAAAACACAGGCGCGGGCAGGTAGGGATTGAAGACCATCAGGGCTGAGAAACCGCAGGTCTGACCCATTCCACCCCAACCATTGCCAACGGGTTTTGAACTGAACGCCTTTATCTGCAAGGCGCACAAGCCATGCGCGTAGCAAAGGGGACGCTTTCATCACTTTTGGAAAAACTTGACCTGAACTGCCAGTGAAAACCGTTTGCCCCAAACTGGTAGCCCATTGTTGAACGTCGGTATTGTTGAAGCCCTTTAACATTGGCAACAGCCAGCTTTCCGCCTGACCGAATGCTGCGGTAAACTTTGCAAAAGGTTCGTCTTTTGTCAGGTTTAACCCTGACTTTCCTGCCATCAGAAACTTACGGCCAAAGGATGGTTTGGCGTCTATAATAACAACTGAAAGCCCTGCATCTGCCGCGGTCTCTGCTGCCATCAGGCCAGCGGGGCCTGCGCCGATGACGCAAAGATCAATCATGATGAGCTGGGCAAATTGCCTTTGATCTCAATAACCCGGCGTGGATATGGGATTTCAATGTTGTTTTCTTTCAGGGTATTCCAGACAAGGAACAGCACATCTGAGGTGTATTTGTTTTTCCCGTCATCAATGCCTTCAACCCAGAATTCTACACAAAAATCTATGCCTGAATCGCCAAACCCGCGCAGTTCGCAATCTGGGCCTTCGGGTTTTTTCAGCACGGCGGGGTGGGTTGCTACGGCTTTTTCGATGATCGCGGGGATTTTATTGATGTCAGTGTCATGGGAAACGGAAAAGTCTACTTCGTAGCGGTTTCCAGAACCTGCGTCTGACCAGTTGGTGATCCGTGTGGTGATAAAATCTTCGTTAGGGACAACGATCCATTTACCGTCGAAAGTTTCAAGAACTGTTGCACGCGACAGCATTTTAACGATAGTTCCTTGTTCGCCGCCGTCCAGCTCTACATAGTCACCGACAGTGGCTTGGCCTTCCAGCAAAAGGATGATGCCTGAAATAAAGTTGGCGGCAATTTTTTGCAGACCGAAACCTAAGCCAACACCGACCGCCCCACCGATAAAGGCTAGGGCACCCAGGTTCAGGCCGAGAATATTCATAAGCAGTATAAAACAACCGCCAAAAATTAGCATTTCAAAGGCTTTGGTAGCCAATTCACGGGTTGGGATGCGCATTTCTTTTTGGGCGCGGATATATTCGGCACCACGATCATTCGACCAGCGGCCCAGCCAAAAAATGATAGCACCAAAAACCACGCCGCGCGCGATAGCAAGCAAGGAAAAGTTGATGTTTCCGACACCGATATTTGTATTGGACAGATAGTCGGCAACCGGGTCGATCAGACCAAGCGTGTAAAGTGCTGCGATGGGTAACAGGAAGTATTTTCCTAATAACTTAAGCAGAGGCGAATAGATAATATCACGAACAAGTATGCGGGCGGCTAAAAGGATGAACAGGCGTTTACCAAAGGCAATAACGGCACCTGATCCAAAGATGGATCGGGTGATCTGTTCACCAACCGCGGTAAATGCATAGGCCAGAAGCGGCAGTAGCAGTGGCAAAAACAATAAACCAAACCTTAATACCTGGGTGAATAGTCCGGTTTGGTTTTCCTTTGGCGTTAATAGTTTTTCCGTTGCTGGCACCAGCCTTTTACCCACGTACTGGGCGGCGAAATATGCCAAAACCAAAAGGGCAAACTGTGACCAAGCGGCAGCACTTGTTAACCATTGCATGGCAAAATCATAACCTTGCATCAGGTAGGAAAGGGCTTGGTCTTTAATGCTCATGGGCGGTACCTGTTAAATTAATCCAACACGCTTGCGAATTGCGTCTTCACGTAAGCTGATCACTTGACCCCGCCATATATCGGCATCAGGGGTACACATCCAGACCAAAGTTTTTGCAACCCATTCAGCCGGGATATGTGCGGCCCAATCAAGTTGGCTGATAGGATTAACACCACTGTCTTTGATCACCATCTGCATTTCGGTGGCCACTGTACCGGGGGACAAGACTAGGGCGCGAATGCCGTTTTCGCGTTCTTCTTTGTCAAGGCAGGCGTTCAGGTGATGCACGGCGGCTTTTGAGGTGCAATAAGCGCTCCAACCTTCTAATGCGCTGGTACCTGCCCCTGATCCGATAGTGATAATGGTGCCGCCTGATTTCATTTGGGGCAAAGCTTCACGCATGCCGTAATAAACACCTTTGACATTTATATCGATCAACTTATCCCATGCGGTGGGGTCAGATGCGGCCAAGTGGTCTATCGGGTCAATGACGCCTGCGTTGTTGATTAGAATGTCAAGCGTGCCAAAGGTTGTGACGCAGGTATTTACCATGGCTTTTACCTGGGTCAGATCAGAGACATCACAAGCGATGGCTGCTGCTTGGCCACCATTTTTGTTGATCTCATCGGCAATGGTTTTAATGTCTGTTTCAGTGCGCGCTGCAAGCATGACTTTTGCACCGAGCTGCGCAAATTCACGGGCGGCGGCGGCACCGATACCACGGCTGGCGCCTGTGATCAGGACGGTCTTGTTTTTCATCGGGTTTACCTTTGGAGGATAGTTTTCGTGTTGAATATTAAGGTACACGTCCGTGACATAACAATGCAAGAGATCAATTTCGTGGTTGTCTGCAAGTAGGGACTGCCGTAGATTTCAATCCTAGCTAAAGAGGAATTGATTATGGTCAAAAGAAATAGCTTATTGGCAAGCGTATGCGCAACAATCTTGATTGCAGGCTCACCTGTATTATCAGAGGCTCAATCTACAAAGATTTTAGAAGAGTATTTCGCAGCCATTCAATCCTCAGAAATTGTGTTGGAGGTGGGTGATAAAGAAGACAATTCCAAATCCACGCAATGGAATAACATTACCTTGAAGGGCGATGAAGGCAAAATGCAAATCGCTATTCCGTGGATTAAGGTCAGCAAAAAACTTTTAGGCGGGTTTGAAATGACCTATGCACAAAAAGTTGAAGGAGCCTTTCAATCGCCTGATCCCAAGTACCTAGAGCCAATAAGGTTTGTTGTTGAAAACAAAGGTATGGTTGTTGAAATTGACGGTGACGAAGACGCGCGTGAATATATCTCTTCATTTGATGAGATAGCGTTTAACACATTGGAAAACAATGTAATCAATATATCTGCAAAACTGACTGATGGTACAAGTACCCAGATTATGAAAAAAACCGGTGATATTGTCAGCTCATCAGGTCATTTTGACGTCAAAACCATGATGATAGATTATGGGTTGGAAATAGACGGGAACAAGATGACCTCTACGACAACGATGAACGATTTCACCAGTAAATTTAATGTGCTATTTTCAAATCAATATGATCCGGATAAACCACTGGCTTCTTTTGACCCGTCGCGCGATATGTTTTTCGAATACAGTATAAGTTCTGGCGTCAGTCATGCCAATGTAGGATCGGCTTTGGGGCCAGTAGAGGTTGACGCAAGTTTTGGTTCTGGTTCTGGGTTTTTTGGGTTGAAGGGTTCTGTTGCAACATTATCCGGCTCCACAAATGACATTAGTTATAATATGGCTGCCACTGCGATGGGCATGCCGCCTATGCAGTTTAGTCTTACTGATGCGGCGGTCAATATTGAGGTGCCGTTGGATAACCTCGATGAGAGCAAACCTGCCGGTTATAAGATTACGATAAATGGGTTGGCCCTGTCGGATCAGGTCTGGGCTATGTTTGACCCTAAAGCATTACTGCCAAGGGATGAAATTTCGTTGGATATTGATCTGACGGCAAGTTTGCGCTGGTTGAAACCGCTGGCTGATATTGATGTGAGTGACAATAATCAAACTCCGCCATTTGAAGTGGAAAGCGCTAAGATCAATGCGTTAAATATGAAAATTGCCGGGGCGGAGTTACAGACATCAGGGGAAGTAAGCGTTGATAATTCACAGTTCCCACCCGTGCCGGATGGTACAGTTAATATTTCGCTGAAAGGTGCTTTTGGCCTGTTGAACAAGTTAACGGAGTTGGGGATGGTGCCGGCACAAAATGCCATGATGATACAAGGCATGTCGGGGGCGTTCTTTAAGCCTGCCGGAGATGGTGAGGATGATTTGATCTCTGTCATTACCATGACAAAAGACGGGCATATCAGTGCGAACGGAACACCCCTTAAATAAAGTGAATATGTGACTATGGCGAATAATTTCAATGCTCTGGCAAATAAGTTACTAAAAATAGCGGCACTTGCGGGGGCTGATACGGCCGATGTGCTGTTAGTGGATGTAAAGAACGTGTCTATTGATGTGCGCGACGGTGTGCTGGAGCACGCTGAGCGCTCTGAAAGCGTTGACGTTGGTTTGCGCGTATTAATCGGGCAACAGCAGGCCTGTGTTTCTGTTTCTGACACCAGTGACCACACGCTGGAAAAGATGGCAGAGCGGGCCGTTGCAATGGCCAATGTGGCCCCAAAGGATAAGCATATCGGGTTGGCTGATGCCGATCAACTGGCGCAGGTCTGGGATGTTAGCGCGCTGGAGCTGGCGGATAATGCGGATAAGCCTACACCAGAAATGATGCAGGACATTGCGCAAAACGCCGAAGCGGCTGCTTTGGCGGTTTCAGGTGTGTCCAAAGTATTGGGGGCAAGTTCAGGCTGGAGCGATACAAACATTTATCTTGCAGCGTCTAATGGATTTTCCGGAGGCTATCAACGCACGTCATATTCAACCGCATGTGGTGCCATTGCAGGTGAAGGCCTGAAAATGGAACGTGATTATTGTGGTGAAGGACGGGCGCATTTCGTGGATATGCCTGATGCACACGTGATTGGAAAACTGGCCGGAGAACGGGCAGTGGCCAAGTTTGGTGCGGTTAAGCCACCAACCGGCACGTTTCCGGTTTTGTTTGATGAACGTGTTTCGTCAACCTTGATCGGGCATCTTTTGTCTGCGATCAACGGCAGCTCTATCGTACGTGGTTCAAGCTGGTTAAAAGATGCGCTTGGGCAACGTGTTTTGCCAAAAGGTATTGATCTGGTTGAAGATCCAACACGGGCCCGCACAGCTGGTTCTAAACCATTTGATGCAGAAGGCCTGCCGGTTTCTGTACGTCATATTCTTGAAGATGGTGTGTTGCAGGGTTGGACGCTTGATCTGGCATCTGCACGCAAACTGGGGATGAAAAGCACGGGGAACGCTTCACGCGGGGTTGGGTCTCCACCTTCGCCTGCCTCTGGTAATATGGCTTTGCTGGGCGGGGTTAAAACCCGTGAGGCATTGATTGCAGATATGGGAACAGGGTTGCTTGTCACTGGGTTAATCGGGTCTACCATCAGTCCTACAACGGGTGATTATTCGCGCGGGGCAAATGGGTTCTGGGTGGAAAATGGGCAAATTATGTACCCTGTGAATGAATGTACGATTGCGGGGAATTTGCACCAGATGCTTGCGGGCTTGATCCCAGCCAATGATGGTCGTGCGCATCTTTCACGGATTATTCCAAGTTTGCTAGTGGAAAGCATGGTTATTGCTGGTGCCTGACCTGAAACTACTTTTGGGTGCGGTGCAAGCCGCTGGTGACATTGCGCTGAAATATTTTCAGAAGGATGTGGATGTCTGGGATAAGGGCGGTGGGCAAGGGCCTGTGACCCAGGCTGATCTAGAGATCGATAAAATGCTGAATGGGGAACTGTTGGGTGCACGTCCCGATTATGGCTGGTTGTCTGAGGAAACCGAAGATGATCTGAAACGCTTGGAACATGAGACAGTTTTTATTGTTGATCCGATCGATGGCACACGATCGTTTATCAATGGGCATGAAAACTTTGCGACGGCCATAGCCATAGCCCGAAAAGGGGTTGTCGAGGCGGCTGTGGTGCATTGCCCGGTTAAAAAGCTGACCTATTGGGCGGCTTTGGGACAAGGGGCTTATTTGAACGGAGAAGCGATTGTGAACAGCGGTGCATCTGAAGTGCAATCCGCCCGTGTTCTGGCCTCAGGCGCGCAAATGAAATCCGGGCATTGGCGAAACCAACCACCACCGATTGAGCGGCACTTCAGGTCTTCGCTGGCCTATCGTTTGTGCCTTGTGGCGCAGGGACGGTTTGATGGGATGATAACGCTGCGTGATACATGGGAATGGGATGTTGCAGCGGGGGATCTGATTTGCCGTGAAGCTGGGGCGATGGTTTCTGATAAACACAAATGCCTGCCGATTTATAATCAGGAAAAACCTGCACTGGCCGGGATGATTGCCGCGGCCCCGATCCTGCATGACCAGCTTGTGGGCTATTTGAAGTAATTGCCATTTATAGCTGGTAAGCTTAAGCAGAGCACAGATCTATACGCAAAGGAAATGACGATGACGCAAAGACTTCATTTGGTATTTGGTGGCGAGTTGAAAGACCCCACAACAAAGATTTTTCGCGATGTTGACGCAATAGATATTGTTGGCATTTTCCCGGACTATGCCAGTGCCTTTAATGCATGGAAATCCAAATCACATCAGACAGTCGACAATGCCCACACCCGTTACTTTATCGCCCATATCCACCGCTTGCGCGATGAAGAAACGCCCGAAAGTCCAACTGAAGAATTGGGTTAAGGTTACATATGTTTGGGCGCACTGAACTTTGGCTATATTTACTGACCTCACGTATTGTGGGCAATAAGCTGATACAAAAACTGAAAGTGCGTGCAGAACAGGTTGGTATTCCATCGGATCGTTTTCAAGAACGGATTGGACAGGCCACAGTTGAAAAAGAAAATGGCCCGCTGATTTGGTTGCACAGTAAAGATGCGGCCTCAGCCCTGCCGCTGTTTAGTTTGATCGACCAGCTTAATGTGCAAGAACTTAACTTGAAGTTTCTTGTCACCACACGCAAGCAGGAAAAAGTTGATGCGCTTTTGGATCAGCTTCCTGAGAACACGTCACACCAATATTTGCCGATAGATTTGGATCGGCCGATACGTACGTTTCTGGAATACTGGAAACCCAGTGTCGCAGTCATTTCACACGGGGAATTTTGGCCACGGTTTTTAACCGTTATGGCAAAACAGAAAATACCCTTGATTGCGGTCAACACAAGGATGACGCATAAAAGTTATCACAGGTGGCGGTGGTTGCCCGGGCTTGCAAAGTCTGTATTCAATAAGTTTGACCTTATCCTTGCACAAGATCAGATCGTTGCGAAAAAGCTGAAATGGTTCGGGGTTGAAAGTGGTAAAATTCGCGTCACAGGTGTGATGTCTGAAATGAAAGAGTTGCTGCAATACGATGAAGCGCTTTATGCCAATCTGTCTGCGACATTTGGCACCCGTTCGGTTTGGCTGTCAGCGGAAACCCATCGGGATGAAGAGGATGTGATTGTAAATGCGCACAAGCTTGCGATGCGGCGTAATCGGCGGCTTTTGCTTATCCTGCATACCCGTGAAAAAGATCGGGGCGCGCAAATTGCTGCGCGGCATGAAAATCAGAACCTGACTTTTGCCTTGCAACAAAATGGTGATACGCCTGATGATATGACGGATGTTTATGTCACGGACAGGCAGCAAGACCTTGCAACTTATTTGCGGTTGGCTTCGGTCAGTTTTTGCGGTGGCACCTTATCCAATGGCCAAACGATTGATCCGTTTCACCCGGCTTCTATGGGGTCGGCGATTATGCATGGGCCTGCTAGCGGCAAGTATATGCCGGATTATGATCGTTATCGCGAAGCGGGGGCTGCACGTTTGGTATCTAACGGGGGTGAGTTGGCGCAAGCGTTGAATAGGGTTATAGCACCTGATGAGGCCGCTTTAATGGCACATGCTGCTTGGGAAATTAGTTCGGAAGGTGGGGAAGTTTCTGGTATCGTCATTGCAGAGATACTGGAAAAACTTACACTTGGGGTGCCCGTAAATGCAGCCACCTGATTTTTGGAGAAATGAACCGAACGACGCAGGGCTTTGGCCTGCCGTTTTGTCGCCATTGTCAAAGTTATGGCAATGGGCGGGTAGACGGCGGTGGCAACAGGGTGCGCATGCAAAGCTTGGGGTTCCGGTGATTTGCATTGGGAATGTTAATTTAGGTGGTACGGGAAAAACGCCAACAGTTATTGAAACGGTGACACGGCTGATCGCTATGGGAAAAACCCCCCATGTGGTGTCGAAGGGTTATAAGGGTCAAATTGTTGGCCCAACGCGGGTTATGCCCGCAATCCATACGGCCAATGATGTCGGTGATGAACCTTTGCTACTGGCTGCATTTGCACCGACATGGGTTTCAAAAGACAGATTGGCGGGCGCGCGCGCGGCAGAGGCTGCCGGGGCCGATGTTATCGTTTTGGATGACGGCTTGCAAAACCCGGCACTTGCCAAGGATTTAACCATAATGGTGGTCGATGCCGAAATCGGTTTTGGTAACGGTCATGTCATGCCCTCTGGCCCATTGCGTGAGACAATAGAGGCCGCGGTTGCTAAAACCAATTTACTGTTAACGATTGGGCGGCAAGCTGCTGCGCATGACGTGTTTCGGGATAAGTGGAATGCGCTAAAACCATTGCCCCATATCAGATCAAGTATTGAGCCATTACAAACCGGGATGGAGTGGCAAGGCATGTCAGCCCTTGCTTTTGCAGGCATTGGGCGGCCAGAAAAGTTTTATAATACATTGAAAGATTTAGGTGTGATCGTCAAAGCCACGCGTAGTTTTGATGACCACCAAGCAATTCCAACCAGCTTGCTTGCACGGCTTGAAAAAGAGGCATGGCAATTAGGTGCGCAGTTAGTAACGACAGAAAAAGATGCAGTGCGCCTGCCAAAAAATTGGCAACAAAAAGTCCTAACCGTTCCAGTGCGCCTGAAAATTCATCAATCAAAGGCTTTCGATAAAGCGCTTAAGGCTATTTTTCTTTGAAATAATCGCCGGTATTCTTGCCCAGTTTAGGCGAGGTTCTATGCTTCCCAAGGTCAGACCCTGAAAACAGAACGGGAAGCCGTACAGATGGTACTCCGTCCAAGTCCATCACCATAGCACGGTGCTTGATGTGTGGATCGTTAAACACTTCATCCATTGTATTGATCGGCCCTGCGGGAACGCCGACGGCATCACATTGTGCCAATAGGTCAAGTTTGCGATACCTGATGATTTTGGCACTTAATATTTCGGTTAGCGCATCACGGTTTTCAACCCGCGCTGCATTTGTTGCATATTCAGGATCGCCGGCAAGTGGCGCACAATCCAGTACTTTGCAAAATTTAGCAAACTGCCCGTCATTGCCAACTGCGATAATCACAAAGCTGTCGCTGGTTTCAAACACTTGGTAGGGTACGATATTGGGGTGGGCATTACCTTTGCGCATCGGGGCCACACCAGTTGCCAGATAGTTCATTGCCTGATTGGCTGTCACTGCGGTGGCCACGTCAAACAGTGACATATCAATATGCTGGCCCAGACCGGTGATCGCCCGCTGGGTCAAAGCTGCTTGAATTGCGATAACACTGTAAAGCCCGGTGAAAACATCGGTGACCGCAACCCCTACCTTTTGCGGCTGTTGATCAGGCTCGCCTGTGACCGACATCAAGCCGCTCATGCCCTGTAATAGAAAGTCATAACCTGCACGTTTAGCATAGGGGCCAGTTTGGCCGAAACCGGTGATAGAGCAATAGACCAGCTTGGGGTTCAGGGCTTTGATCGCATCGTAATCCAGCCCGAATTTTGCCAGCCCGCCAACTTTGTAATTCTCGATCACCACATCGGCGGTTGCGATAAGATCCTTTAGACCTTGCAAAGCGTGCGGGTCTTTGAAATCGACCACAACAGACTTTTTGCCGCGATTACATGCGTGAAAATAAGCGGCCGAGGTTTCATCATCATGGGTGACAAAAGGTGGGCCCCAGCCTCGGGTATCATCGCCTTGGGGGCTTTCGATTTTGATCACCTCGGCCCCAAGGTCAGCTAGGGTTTGCCCAGCCCAAGGGCCCGCCAAAATGCGGGCCAGCTCAATGACCTTCAGACCTTCTAGCGGTGTGCCGATCATTTAGCTTTCCAGTTGTGCATTCAGTAATTTTTTCAACGCACTATATGACTGATTGCCATGTGTGACCCCGTTGATCATCAGGGTAGGTGTCGAATTGATACCGTCAGCCTCGGCGTTTTTCTGGAAATCGGCAACCATCGCTTTGGCCATGTCCTGATTTTGCATGCAGGCCACCATATCTTCATTTTTCAAACCGGCAATACGACCAATTTTATAAAGGTTTTCGGCAATTTCCGCACCACCAGCACCTTGTGTCCACTCTCTCTGGCGTTTGTAGATCATGTCAACAATGCCAAAGTATTTTTCCGGCCCGCCACAACGTGCCAGCATACCGCCCCACAGGCCAAGCCGATCAAAGTAAACTTCGCGGTAAACAAACTTGATCTTGCCAGTGTCGATATAATCGCTTTTCAGGCTTGGCATCACATCAGTATGGAACTTTGCGCAATGCGGGCAGGTAAAGGATGCGTATTCGGTCAGGGTAACTGTCGCATCAGGGTTGCCAAGAACCATTTCAACCATTTCAACCTCTGTGGCTTCCTGTGCCATAGTGGTGGATGCAAGGGACGTTGCAGCAAAGCTGTATGCGATAAATTTTCTACGATCCATAAGGGTACCTTTATATATCTTTCTTCTGCTTGATGCTTTTGCCCAAACGGGCCAATGCATCTTTCAGATCTTGGTTGGAAACATTTTCGACGGTTGTGTCAATATCCTTGACTGCCCGAGATGAGAGAGTTTTCGCCTGTTTGGCAGGTTCAAATGCTTTTTGACCTTCATTAAACCCAATAGGTGCTGTCTGGGTTATTCTGATTTTGCTGATAGCGGAATAACCATAACAGGCGTTCACGCGTTCAATAATCTGGGGTAATTGCATCTGTAACATAGGTGCATTTGCCCCGGCGGACAGGATTGTCAGGGTCGCACCCAAACCTTCGCGGGTGTAGCTGACTTTTACCGGTTGAGCGATTTTGGCGACAGCTTCGCCTACAAATTCCGCCCAATGGGTTAGCAGGCGGGTTTCCACGAAGCCGCGCTTTTCAGAAGCTTTGCGAATTTCGGCATTCAAAATACTACCCGTGCGCAAAAACCCACGCGATTTACGCGTGCGCTTGTTCGGGTTGGTAGAATTCTGTTGTGCGCTACGTGCCATGGCTTCCAAATTATCTATTCAGTGGTATCTTACCTAAGTGTGCCCGGGTTTCCAGTGCATTCATAATAATGGGGTCATAAAATTTGCGTGATAGTAAAGTAACAAATGCGGATGTACTGCTGGCATGGTACGATAAAAACGCACGGATTATGCCGTGGCGTATTGCCCCGTTGGATAGCTTAAGTGGGATATTGCCTGATCCTTATCATGTCTGGATGTCCGAGATCATGTTGCAGCAAACCACTGTGGCTGCGGTGCGGGATTATTTTATGCGGTTTGTGGACAGATGGCCAACTGTGTTTGCACTGGCTAATGCCAAAGACGATGATGTTATGGCTGCATGGGCAGGGCTGGGTTATTATGCCCGCGCCCGTAATCTGTTAAAATGCGCGCGTGTTGTGGCGGAAAAATTGGACGGGGTTTTCCCAAATGATGAGGTGGATTTGCAAAAACTGCCCGGCATCGGCCCTTATACTTCTGCTGCGATCACATCAATTGCATTTAACCGACCTGCCACGGTTCTGGATGGCAATGTTGAACGGGTCATTGCACGCTACCATCTGATCAAAGAGCCCCTACCTGCAAGTAAACCGACCTTGCGGGGCCTGGCGACAAAGATGCTACCCGATGAACGGTTTGGCGATTACTCACAAGCGATTATGGATCTGGGTGCTACGGTTTGTACGCCGCGCAGCCCATCTTGCGGCATTTGCCCTTGGGCGGCCAATTGCAAGGCACGTGCTTTGGGGGTTGCCTCTGATTTACCAAACAAGCTGGCAAAAGTGAAAATTCCTACCCGCTTTGGCACCTGTTTCGTGGCAATCCGTCAAGACGGGGCTGTGCTGTTGGAACGCCGCCCCGACAAAGGCTTGCTGGGCGGTATGTTAGGTTGGCCGGGGGATGAATGGTCGGTAAATGAAGCCAAAGCCCTGCCACCCTTTGACGCAAACTGGCAGCAGTTACCCGCTGAGGCACGCCATACATTTACACATTTCCATTTGAAGCTGCGCATTCAGCAGGTCACGGTCTCGAATGATTTTGGCCAAGATATAGGGCGCTTCATTACGCTAAAGGATTTTGACGTGAATGCCTTGCCGACAGTGATGCGTAAGGTTTGGAAACTTGTTGTCACCGTGACGTGACGCCCTATTTGTCCAAAGCCCGACTTAGGTTAAGCTGTGCCTGAAAAGAGTATGTAACATGCAAAAAACAGGTTTCACCGCATCAATCCCGTTTTGGATTTCACTGACTTTAGTGCTTGTGGTAATTCTGTCGGGCTACCTTGGCGGCTGGTGGATGCTTTTGACCCCTGCTTATACGTTTTGGGGCATGGCGGTTATTGACCGTATCGTTGGGCTGGAATTGAATGATAAAGACCCTGATACGCCCGATGATCAGCTGTTTTGGTATCGGTTATTGATTGTTATATGGTTTCCGATTGAGTTTGTGATGGTCTATAGCAGCATTGCATTCGTTGCTTATTTCGACCATCTGCAAGGGCAGGAAAAATGGTGGTTTCTTGCCTGTGTCGGCCTTGTGACAGGGGCGGTTGGCATTGTTTATGCGCATGAATTAATGCACCAGAAATCTAAAACCGAACGGCATTTGGGTGATGGGCTAATGGCATTGGTTTTATACAGCCATTTCCGATCTGAGCATTTATTGGTACATCACAAATATGTCGGCACGCCCAAAGATGCGGTTACCGCGCGTTATAATGAAGGGTTTCATCGGTTTTTCCCGCGTGTTTTATTGCAATGCTTTAGGTCTGCATGGCATGCTGAAAAAGCTATGCTGGCGCACAAAAAATTAACTGCCCTTCATCGCAGCAACCCATTTTGGAAATACGCAGGGCTACAGTTTTTATTCCTATTTACCGCTTTTGTTGTTGCTGGTTGGTTCGGTGTGGGCCTGTTTATTGTACAGGCATTTGTTGCAATCCTTTTGCTGGAAGGCACGAATTATGTAGAGCATTACGGCCTGACACGTAAGCATTTGGGGGATGGTAAATACGAGCATGTGAAGCCACATCATTCATGGAATTCTGCCTATAAAGCGACCAATTATCTGTTGATCAATTTGCAACGTCATTCTGATCATCACTATAAGCCGAACCGGCGTTACCCATTGTTGCAAAACCACCCAGAAGCAACTGCCCCGCAACTGCCAAGGGGCTATACTTTGATGGTGGCTATTGCCATGTTCCCGCCGCTGTGGAAGAAAATAATGAACCCACGGGTTAAAGCATGGCGCAAACAGTTTTATCCTGAGATTGAGGAATGGCACGCTTACAATAAAAGTAAAAATCCGCAGCCAAAATAAAAAAACCCCCGCCACTAAGGACGGGGAAGTTTAGGCATGATGTCAAAGCGGCGGAGCTTTGACATCGGCATTCGTTAAGTTGTTTGGTTAAGCTTGCATCTCGGCGCGGATTTGTTGGCGCAGTAGGTCAATCGGGATATTTTTACCCTCTTTACGAAAACACCAATATGTCCAGCCATTGCATGATGGCGCCCCTTCAAGGGCAGCACCCACTTGGTGGATAGAGCCTTTGGTGTCATGGGCGATCAAGGTGCCGTCAGCACGGATTTTGGCAGAGTGACGGCCGTTTAAAGAGTGTAGCTTTTCGCCCGGTCTTAACATGCCGCGTTCTACCAGTTGGCCGAACGGCACACGCGGTTCTGCGCGTTTAGAAACGCTGACTTCTAGTGATGATTTATCAAGCGTGCGGATTGCTTTAATGCGTTTTTCAGCGACCTTGCGGTAGTTTTCTTCGCGTTCAATCCCGATGAAATTACGGCCCAGTTTTTTAGCGACTGCGCCTGTTGTACCAGAACCAAAAAACGGGTCTAAAATAACATCACCTTGGTTGGTTGAACCGATGAGCAAACGGTGCAGCAAAGCTTCAGGTTTTTGCGTAGGATGGGCCTTGTTGCCGTCTTCATCCTTGATCCGCTCATGCCCGTTACAAATCGGGATCACCCAGTCAGAGCGCATCTGAACGCCGTCGTTCAAGGCTTTCAGGGCTTCATAATTGAATGTATTTTTCGACTTTTCTGATTTAGATGCCCAGATCATGGTTTCATGGGCATTGGTCAGGCGCACACCGCGAAAGTTAGGCATCGGGTTGGATTTACGCCAGATAACATCGTTCAAAATCCAGTAACCTGCATCTTGCAACGCGGTGCCGACGCGGAAAATATTGTGGTATGAACCGATCACCCAGATCGCCCCGTCAGGCTTTAAAATACGCCTTGCGGCCTTTAGCCATGCACGTGAAAATTCGTCGTATGCAGCAAAAGATGAAAACTTATCCCAGTCATTGTCGACCGCATCAACTTTGGAATTATCGGGGCGGTGCAAATCGCCCTTCAGCTGCAAATTATAGGGGGGATCTGCGAAAATCAGATCAACAGAGTTCTCTGGAAGCGCGTTCATCACTTCCACACAATCGCCAGACAAAATCTGGTTCAATGGCAGGGAAACCCCGCCTTTGGTATTCGTATTCTTCATTATTTACTGCCTCAATGCGCTTTTCGCGTCGTTATTGAGACCTAAGATGATTCATTAAAGATTCCGCGTCAATTTCTTTTTGAATCAATAACTTGCCTTATTTTAGCCATACAACATCTTGTGTATGGGCTTGAACGAATGTCTATGGTGAGCAGTTACCCCTAGTGTTTTCAGGCCCTCTTGATGCGCTTTGGTGCCGTATCCTGCGTTGGTTTCCCAACCATACCCTGGGAACTGTTGCGAAAGGGCCACCATTAAACGGTCGCGCGTAACCTTGGCCACAATTGAAGCCGCAGCGATGCTGGATGATTTGGCATCACCTTTGATGATTGTCTCACTGGGACAGCTTAGGTTTTTCGGGGTTTTATTGCCGTCAATCAGGGCGAAATCAGCAACCTTGGTTAGACCCGAGACTGCTTTTTCCATTGCTAGAAGGGATGCTTGTAGAATGTTCATCTGATCAATCTCGGCAACCGAAACATGCGCTATTGAAACGTCTGCTGTGGTTAATATTTGTTCAAACAAAAATTCGCGGCGTTTTGCTGTCAGCTTTTTGGAATCATCCAACCCGTCAGGAATATTGGCAGGGTCCAGCACCACCGCACATGCGGTGACAGGCCCTGCCCACGGGCCACGGCCGACCTCATCGACGCCTGCGATTACACTATAGGTTTTCAGTAACTGCTTTTCGCGGATAAAATCTGGCATATGCCCTCTCTTTTCGATTTTTATGTTGTGACATGCAGCCCTTGGTGAGGCAACTGAATATAGATTTGGCACAGCAGATAAAGGCAATCTGCAATATGATCTGTGGGCTTAATGGCAAACAGTTCCCTGACAGAAAAGAGGCACCCTACGGGGTGTCTCTACTGCTCGGTTTCATGGGGTTGAATCCCCTGCGCCTATGTATCACTTTTTTCGTATGTTTTGTGGTGGTGCCTTGCATTCGTGTTATGTGTGTTACGGTTATAGCGATTGTTGTATTTTTTGCGGCGATCATGCGCGTGGCCATAATTGTCATAGTCATGCCTTGCGTCTGAATGTCTGCCGTTATTGTTGCGACGTTGCTGTGCCAGACATCTTTGTGAATAAAATGTTTGCCAACCATTATAAGTATATTTTTTGCGCAGACATGTTTTCGGCCGGTGGTTGTTATAACGTGCGCGTTGTTGACGTGATCTGTAATGATCTTGTCTGGCAACGGTTGCATGGCGGTTTTTGTTTTTCTTGACCGTATGCACAACCAGACCAACTGCTGCCGCCCCCAATAAAATACGGGCAAGACGGTCACCGTCGCTGGCCGCAGCAGCAGGGGCTGCGAATGTGGATGTTATTGCAATAGAACTGACAAGTACTGCACCTATAAAGTTTGAAATTTTCATTTTAGTTATCCTTTGTTATGTTCGCCTGAACAGATGGCGTTTGATCTGAAATAAATTTGGGGGAAGTGGCAAAGATAGGCAATTACCCAGCTTTGTTATTGGATAACATTGGCAAAACAGTTAGTCGTTATTGAAAAACATGCAGGAAAAGATCAAGTTGGGTCTATGGAAAATATTATGAAAAAAATGACGCTGTTCATTGTCCTGAGTTTCATGCTTGCAGCCCCCTCTATGGCAAGTGCTGCTTGCTTTGTGGATTATAAAGCCAAGCAAAGCTCTGCGGGGCTGAAATTGCACTACGGGGTAATGAAATTACCTAATGCGGCGTGTGCAAATAATGCGGCCGCACGAAAATCCGTTTCAAAACGATTGGCGCAAGGTGGTTGGAAGCTGCTAGCAATTATGTCAAGGTTTGACCAATCAGGACTTTCACAAAGGCAAGCCAATGCAGGTGCGTACTTCCTTAGATACTGAAACCAAACGCTTTAAACCGCGCTCAATAGCACTATGGGGCAGTTTGTTAATCATTGGGTTGCTGTTGCTTGCATCCATTGTTTTGTTCGTGAACCTGCCTGATGCGAATATGTTCAATGACCGGGTGGAGCGTATTTTCATTGAAAATGATGCGCTGACCAGCCCGAATGAAACCAAGCTGTTGGAAATTCTGGCGCAATCCGGCACGTCTTTTGCGGAAGTGTTACAGGGTTATCGGTTTATTATCTTTGTGCTGTTGGTGCTGTCATCAGCATTGTTGATTGCGGCACTTTATTTTCTGATCACCAATTACGGGCTAAGCCAGCGTATGACTGAAATTGAACGCTCAGGCATTCACATCACCAGCCTTGTGGTGAATCGGGATGAACGAGTGGTTTATATCAATAATATGGAGTTTGATCTGACCGAGGCGATTTGTGAAACCCTGTCAGTGCTTTGTGAAGCTCGTCTTGATGACGAGGTGATTTCGGGGTCTGATCTGGAAGCGATGATCAGTGGCAAAAGCCGTGTTGATAGTGATGAGGCGGCAGGGGCGACACGGATCAAGCGTTTACGTGATCATTTGGGCAATCAAATGATGTCACAACTGTTGATCAAAAACATCAGCCGTAAAGGTTATATGCTGGCGATCGAAAAAGATGTGATTAAGATGATTTAGCGACCATAAACATTGGCCCGCCACGCCAGCGCGGAAAGCCGTATCCATTGATCATAACAACATCTATGGCCTGCGCATTTTGGGCAATACCTTCGCCCAGTATTTTCTGCCCCTCTTGCTGCATGGTTGTCAGAATAATGTCTATGATCTTTTCAGATGTAAGGCTTTGTCTGGTAATGCCCTTACGATTGGCTTCACTGATAATCAGATTTTCAACAATCGGGTCACGGCTGCCTTTCGGGTCTTTTGAATAATCATACCAACCCTTATCGGTTTTACGCCCCAACCGCCCCATTTCACATAAGCGATCTGGAATATCGACGTAACGCATATCTTTAGGGCGGGTCTTGGCCTGACGTTTGCGCATTGCCCATGCTATATCCAAGCCTGACATATCTTGCACAGTGAATATCCCCATCGGGAAGCCAAAATCGGTCATGGCCGCGTCAATTTCATGGGGCATTGCGCCATCTTCCAGCATGTACTCACAGGCGCTGCGATAAGCTGACATCATACGGTTGCCGATAAAACCATCGCAGACGCCTGCGGGCATGGCGATTTTCCCAAGGCGTTTTGCCAATGCAAAGCCGCTTGCCAGAACATCATCTGCAACTTTTGGCGGATGGACGATTTCAAGAAGTTTCATGATATATGCGGGTGAAAAGAAATGCAGGCCAATGACGCGGGAAGGGTCTGCTACTGCTTGTGCAATTTCGCCGATATCCAAATAGGATGTGTTTGTGGCTAATATTGCATCAGCACGGGTGGCTGCATCAAGACGGGTGAAAACATCACGTTTGACGGCCATATCCTCAAATACGGCTTCGATCACCATGTCCGCGTTTGACAGGGCTGTATAGTCAGTTGCACCTGTAAGGGCGGCTTGTTTATCTGCAAGTGCTTGTGCGTTGATCAAACCGCGTGTGTGGCTTTTTTCAAGGGTATCATTAACCCGTTCAAGCCCAGTCTTCAGACTGTCTTTATCGCGCTCAAGCAATGTGACATTGATGCCTGAAAGCAGGCAGGCTACCGCGATGCCCGAACCCATAGTACCGCCGCCGATGATACCGATCTGGTTCAGGTCGCGTGGTTTCACATCCTTTAATCGCGCCATTTTTGCGCCTATGCGCTCGGCGAAAAAGATGTAACGCAGGGCAGCGGATTGCGGGGATACTCGCAAGCTTGTGAAAAGGCTGCGTTCTTCATCAAGAGCTTTTTGGGCAGGTAGATTAATAGCATTTTCCACGGCTTTGATTGCAGCAAGCGGGGCCAGTTGTTGGCGGGCTTTGTTTTGAACCGAGGCTTTTTGTGCTTCCCAGGCACTTGGGTCTTTTGGGGGATTGGCTGGTATAGAGATGATGGGTTTGCGTCTATGTCCAACCTTAATATCTTGTGCCAAAGCGATTGCCGCCTGCAATAAATCCGCCTCAGCAATACGGTCTATCAACCCAAGCTTCAGGGCTTTTTGTGCTGAAATCGGTTTGCCGCCTGCAATCATATCAAGGGCTGCACCGGTATCAATCAGGCGCGGCAAACGAACGGTGCCGCCAGCACCCGGGATCAGGCCTAGATTTACCTCTGGGAAGCCCATTTTTGTGGATTTATCTGCAATGCGGTAACGGCAGCCAAGGGCCACTTCCAACCCGCCACCCAAGGTGTTGCCAAACAGGGCGGCGACCCATGGTTTTGTGGCATTTTCAATACTTGTGATGACATCAGGTAGATGCGGGGCAAGGGCAGGTTTGCCGAATTCGCGCACATCTGCGCCTGCGATAAAAGTGCGCCCTGCGCAGGTCAGAATAACCGCGTTAACGGTTTTATCGGCTTCAGTTTTTTGTACTGCATCATGTAATCCTTGCCTGACATCGTGCGATAATGCGTTAACAGGCGGGTTGTTAATGGTGATAATCGCGAGGTCATTTTGCTGTGTTACCGTGATCATCAGACATCCTTTAGCGGTATGAAAAACTGTACATATGATCGTTACTATAACGTTTTAAAATGGCAAGCCCACATAGTTTTCCGCCAGTGATGCCATAGCTTTTTCGGATGACAGTAGATATTCCAGATCGGTTTGTTGTAACTGATTATCAAACGGGCTGTTGTCAGGGAAACTGTGCAGTAATGTGGTCATCCACCAACTGAAGCGTTGCCCTTTCCAGACCCGTGCTAGGGCCTTTTGCGAGTAATTTTCAAGGCCAGTATCATTGCCGTCTTTGTAGTGATCCAGCATGGCGTGATAAAGGTAATAAACGTCTGATGCGGCAGAGCTCAGGCCACGCGCACCTGTTGGTGGCACGATGTGGGCAGCGTCCCCCGCCAGAAACATATTGCCGTAACGCATAGGCTCGGCGACAAAACTGCGCAAAGGGGCAATGCTTTTTTCAATCGAGGGGCCTGTTATTAAAACATCGGCCACATCTTTTGGCAGGCGGCGTTTTAATTCGGCCCAGAAGGCATCATCTGACCAGCCGTCAACTGTATCGGTAAGGGGCACTTGGATGTAATAGCGGCTAAGGGTTTGCGAGCGTAAGGAACAAAGGGCAAAACCGCGTTCGTGTTTGGCATAGATCAGTTCGGGTGAAACGGGTTTTGTATTTGACAGCACACCCAACCAGCCGAACGGGTAAACCCGTTCAAATTCGCGGATTTTATCCGCAGGGATGGATTTGCGACTAATGCCATGAAAGCCATCGGCCCCGATGATATAATCGCAATCAATGCGTAGGGTTTTGGCGCCTGTGTTGTAGGTTAGATAAGGTGCATCAGATGTAATGTCATGGGGCATGACATCCATGGCTTCGTGGATCACATTGCCACCCATTTTTTCGCGGGCGTCATACAGATCCCGGGTCAATTCTGTCTGGCCGTAAACCACAACTGAATTACCACCTGTCAGGCCGCTGAGATCAATATGGTCGCGGGTGCCGTCATGGGCGATATCAAACCCATGGTGGATTTCGCCCATCGCATCCATACGTTCACCACATTGGGCTTCACGCATCAGATCAGCAAAGCCATGTTCCAGAACCCCTGCACGGATGCGCCCCAGCACATATGCACGGGTGTGTCTTTCCAGCACGACATTATCAATGCCCTGCAAATCTAGTAATTGCGAAAGCAGTAGCCCAGAAGGGCCGCCACCGATTATGCCTACTTGGGTTTTCATTTATGTGCTCATCATCTGTTCAATTTGTTCAAGAATTTCCATTGCGGGCAGGCATTGTTGAACTGAACTATTGGGTTCGCGCCCTGCCTGAATTGCGGAAACAAACTCTCGGTCGATCAGCTCGATCCCGTTGTTGGAAGCTGCTACACCTGACAGATCAACGTGCTTTTCATAACCGTCAACCAGATCATCATACCGCGCCATCCATGTGCCATTATCACAAATATAACGGAAAAACGTACCAAGCGGGCCATCATTGTTAAACGATAATGACAGGGTGCAAATTGCCCCGTTTGGGGTTTTCATTATGATGCTCATATCCATTGCAATGCCAAGTTCCGGATGCTTTGGGCCTTGAACACCGTAAACTTCGGATACTTTTTCGCCAGTTTGATATTGGAACAGATCAACAGTGTGACAGGCGTGATGCCATAACAGATGATCCGTCCAGCTACGGGCGTTGCCTGCGGCGTTGATATTTTTGCGGCGGAAGAAATAGGTCTGTACATCCAACTGCTGGATTTTAATCTCACCCTTGGTGATCTTGTTGTGGATCCATTGATGTGACGGGTTAAAGCGGCGCACATGGCCGGCCATGGCCGTCATGCTGGTTTCCTTTTGCACTTGAACAATTTCGCAGGCATCTGCCAACGTGTCTGACATTGGAATTTCAACCAGCACATGTTTACCGGCCTTCATGCATTGAATGGCCTGACTTGCGTGCATCTGAGTGGGCGTTGACAGGATGACCGCATCCACATCATCGCGGGCCAGGCTTTCGGCCAGATCGGTTGTCGCATGCGCAATGCCGCGATCTTTGGCAAAGCTTTCAATGGCGGCCTGTTGGCGGCCAACAACAGAGGTTACAGTCACCCCGTTAATTTTTGCCAGTGCATCCAGATGTTTCATCCCAAAGGCACCTGCGGCACCTGCCACGCAAATTCTCATATCTCAGTCCTTAATAATTCCAGAAATCCCGTTTAAAACGGTTTTCACAAGTTACCTTTAAGCTAACATACCCAAATTGTTGAAATCGGAAAAACAATTTACCTATCAAAGTTTTGAATAGCTATTCATCGAATGTAACCAGACCGGTGCGATCTAAGTGTATTTTTCTGATAATGTCTAAGAATAGATTTTGTGTTGGTGTCGGCTGCCAGTCCTTGCGGAAGGTCAGGCCAATTGGTCTTGTGCTATTGGGCAACTCAATCGATAAGGCCACAAGGGATTTATTTTCCAACTCAAAGCGGATTTGGTTAACAGAAGTGATGGTTACATAGTCACCTGCCAGCAACATCCCACGTACAAGGACCAAAGAGCTTGATACAACTTTGACAGGGGTATGTTCCATATCAGAAATATGCAACATATTATGTAAATAAGTTCCTGTCGGGGTTTGTTTTGGCGGGGCAATCCATGGATAATTCAACGTGTTTTTCAAGGTGATATTTGCAAGTTTTGATAATGGGTGGCCCTTACGGACCACAATCGCAAGTGGGTCTTCAAATAAAGTTTCCTGGATAATGTCGTCATGTGGAGGCGGATTGCGCAATGCACCAATGATGAAATCCAGTTGCCCATGGCGCAAGTCACGTAGAAGTTTCAGATAAGGCCCTTCCACGGTTTTTATCTGCACAAATTCTTTATCATTCAGGAATTGATGCGTGGACTGTGGCAGTAACCATGAGCGTG